>NZ_JACKZU010000285.1:0-10616 GCF_014222165.1 Nostoc sp. 2RC | reverse complement strand
GTATATATAATTTAAATTTTTATCAAAAATTTGCTTTAATATAATAAATTTATTATATCAAAGCAAATAATGAATAGATTGACAAAATTAAATACGGGATTGCAAGAATAAAAGTAACATATTTTTCCACTAGAGTTTGTTCGAGATATACTTTGTATTCTCTATCCTTTTTTAAAATTTCCCATTCTCTTTCATAAATAGCAAAAGGCAAGTTTTTTTCTACTTCACTAATAACTTTGAATTTTGCAGAATTTAATTGTTTATATGAGATGATATTGCTGTGCCAAATAAAACATAAAATCAGTCCTAGTAATCCGAGTAGAAATAAACTAATATATTGTAGTCTGGTATTTTGTAATTTAGACAGAAAGTCTTTGTTGCCAAACACAGAAATAATAGCAAGTAACCCAGATAATAAAGTTATGTAAAAACTATTAATTTGAACTCTTCTGGCACTAATTCTGTCTGCCATTTCCACATAAAGCTTATATTGTTCTAAAAGATGATTTTGGTAATTATCACCGTAACTGTCTTTATCCATATCCCCTACTTAATTAATTTAATGACTTGACAACAATTTTCAACTTGAAATATACAATTTTTCTAAATTACGATCTAATTTTTTCGCTATGTGCGACATTGAGGGTATTTATAAAATAAAAAGAAAATTATTGTAGGATGTGTTAGGCGCATATTTCAAGATTATTTGTCACGAACAATATGAAATGAGCGCTATTAATCACCATTTTATATAGCAGTCGGTTACTAACGCAGTCTACTTAAGATTTACTTTATAAATTTTCTCTTTAGGTTACACATATAAGTTTATAAAGCGTTCCAATCTTTATTTATCTCAGCTAGTTTCATGAGATAAAAGCTCTCGCATATTTCTCGAATAATAAATAATTTATTGACATAACTTTATAAGTACTTATTTGTTTTTGATTCTATTATGAAGATACATAAGCACGTAAATCTGTTTCAGTTTTGGATACAGAAATGTAATATTTTTTGATAATCTTTGGAGGTAGAAAAATAGTCCAGATATTAATATCTATATATAGAGAGGCGCGGCAACAGTGCCTTCGTTAGCAAGAGCGGTGGCTAATCTGGAGAATTTTTGCGTGACTACGGTGAAATTAGGGGACTCTTGAATAAGTATTATATGATTGGAGTTGGTGCGATCGCTCTCATCTTAAACAGCATCCAATATCACGTCTACCGTCGATCTGAGAGTAGATAACTGTCTTTATTTTGAGAGGAATTTTGGTAACTCCAAAAAATAAATTAATCAATTTCACTCTTCAAAACAACTTTTCTTCCCCCTGCACTCTCAAAGTGATGGGATATTTTTATTTGGAAGTCCCCTAGTCTGTTTTTATAGTCATCAGTCAACGCAAATTTTCAAATTTGGTAGTCCAGTACAAGTAAAACTCTGCCACATTGTTGATTTGCGGGTACGGCTTCTGATATTTTTTTCGGTTTGGGTAAGTTGAGGTTGTTCATTTGTTCGATGAATTGGCTGCGGGTACGTCCAGCAAAGCGGGGATTCCAGCGCTTTTCTTCGCCGATGGTGGATACTGTCCGTCCTTGGTAGTCGTGAGCGGGATATACTAAGGTGTCTTCTGGTAATGCGAACAGTTTTTGAGTCACAGCATCATATAATGCGCCAGGGTCACCACTTTGGAAGTGGGTACGCCCGCAACCGCCAATAAATAAGGCATCTCCCGTTAACAGATGTGTGTCGTTGACTAAGTATGCCAAGTGGCTGTTAGTATGACCAGGAGTAGCGATCGCTCGAATTTGCACGCTACCCAATTGCAAAATATCACCATCGCCAATGTATTGGTCTGCACAGGTAACTGCTGAGTTTTCAGGTACAATACCGAAACAACCAGTCAACGACCTGAGTCTGTCTATGCCAGTGATGTGGTCGGCATGGATGTGAGTTTCTAAACAATAGCGCAAGGTCAAATCCAATTGTTGCAAAACTTTTAAATCCCGTTCAACTTGTTCCAATACAGAATCAACTAAAATGGCTGTTTTTGTTTCTGGGTCAGCAATTAAATAAGTATAGGTACTCGATTCTTTATCGAACAGTTGACGAAATAACATAACAGGTTTCCTCAACGATGATAAGTTTTCTTGGGCTGGTGGTGGCGAGGAGAGTACTGGGGATTGGATGAGGAAACTTCCCCAATTGTTAGTCGCTAGTCCCCAGTCCTTTTTACCAGCAGTAGCATGAGGCTTGATGGATTTCAGTAACTCCTGCGCCAAAGTTGCTGCTTGAACTCGAATTTCTGGAACTGCGGTGGTTTCCCAAAGATTGCCTTTGCGTGGTGTCCCCAAGGTGTACAACATTTGAGATGCTTTACCATCTGCATCTATTAGCGCACCATTGGCGGTGGTGTCGATTCCCATTGATAATGAATTGGGACGAATCAAGCGTTGTTCTTGTAAGCTGGCTACCAATGGATATTGCAATCTGCGGTAATCGCAATTTGCGCCGGTGCAATTTATAATCCGGTTGACTCGCAAAACCATATCTTTGTGTGTCCCACGTTCGCAGATTTTCACATCTACGCCATTTTCCCACTGCTGACAGCTTTGAATTCGACCTGCGTAATGCATGAGTTGACCAGATTCCATTGCAGCATCAAGTGTTTGGGCAATTTCTTCAGCAATGCGATGGCGGTGAACTTCCCAATAAGCTTTCACATGGCGTAAGAATCGCTTTTGTTCTGGTAATGGTAATGCTTGCCACAATTGTTGAGTAACTGGACGAATGGCATCGATTACACTACGCCAATCTTGTTCTTGGGTAAGTGTCCGTAGTTCTTGACGTACTAGATTTAGCAGTCCTCTTGCGGTTTTTGGTGCAGTTTCGACATTAATAAATGCTGGGTAAGGAGGTGTTGATTTGTGGCGACAAGGCATTAATCCGTGACGGGAGACGGCATGGATTTTTCCTGCAAAACCTTGCTGGCGTAAGGCAACTATGGTATCTGCCATTGTTAAACCAGTGCCCACCAAGAGGATAGCATCTTTTGAATTTAAGTCAGCGATCGCATGACTCGCCCAAGCATCTTTGACATATTGCTGGTTTAAATTGGCAATTGGTTTGGGTAGAATTGCTGGGAAATTCCCCAAAGCTAGTACAGCCTTTTGTACATCCAAACATTGGCCGCTCTTGAGATATATGATTGTGCTGGAGGATTTTGTTTCAATGGCGATCGCTTCATCTACAATTTTCTCTAATTGCACATTCACCGATGCATTTTTCTCTGCTGCCTTTAAAGTAGCTTGGACATAATCCCCATAAACCCGACGAGAAACAAAGGTACATGCTGTTACCTGTTGGTGTCCGTTGTTGTGCAACCAATCGAGAAAGTGATTTGGTTCATCTGCAAAGGCACTCATTTTACCAGCTGGCACATTCAGCAAATGACAATCCACTGATGTTCCGTAAGCAACACCTCTTCCCACCTCGGAATTCCGTTCAATCAATTTAATAAATAATGGCGTAGTTGCATGACGTAAAAGATTAGCTGCAACCAAAGAACCACTTAAACCACCACCAATAATTGCAATAGTAACTGGAGAAGATGTGGTGTGAAAAATATTGTTATTCATAAGACGTATCAGTTTAACTTGCCGCTTTCTACACAATTAATTTACGTCAGTTCAACTGAAAATTATCTCTATTGAAAACTCTGAATTTACGAAAAACCACATAGACACAAGAAAAAGTGGGAATTTAATTTCAGTGTCTAATTTCCTCAATTCAATTAATAGCGAGGCAATATCACACAAACCAAAATCCTTATCCAGCAAAAATTTTAAAATATATGCCTCTCAATTTACTGTCTTTTGCACCCAAATCCGATGGAAAAAGTGTGGTTTTTAATTAACCCCAAAATATCCCCAAAAAATCTGCAACTTTACTGGTCAAATATGAGATTTTTCTGACATTACTGAATTCATAGAATTCCACAAGAAACGACAAAACTTATATGTGAACATCAAGTTTCAACAATCACTTATAAGTTGTTCCAGATAAAAATTGCACATTGACTCGTAGCTGATGGTTGACGGTTGACAGTCAACGATTACCACGAATAGTTACAGCAATCCTATTTGAGGGGTTATTTATCAAGTGAAAATAAAATTAATGTAGTGGACTGAAACAGCTAAAATAGTGCATCAGCTTGACTCTTGTGGGGTGGGCATCCTGCCCAGACGGGTGAGGACACCCATCCCACAATAAAATCTATTGCAACATTTAAGGCTTGCCACGCTACTACTGGCGTGTCTAGACTAAAGTTGTGCATTAGCTTTATTGTTTGGGAGTTGCTAAGGCGCAACTAAAAACATTGTTTATTGCAACATTTTAGCCTTGACATGCTACTACACTGTGCTAAGGGTTGTAGTTTGCTTCACGGTTACTTTCACCCCCGTTGCTGGACGTAGGGTAATTGAAGCTTGAGGAACAATTTGATGGTCTGGTACAAGGTTTAATTCAAATTTTTGGGCGATGGTTGCTAATAATAAAACTGCTTCCATCAAGGCAAAACTTTTACCAATACAAGTGCGCGGGCCATCACCAAAGGGAAAGTAAACTCCTCTTGGTAGCTTTTTCTCAAAATCATTAGCCCAGCGTTCTGGTTTAAATACTTCTGGGTTTTCAAAATAACGAGGATGGCGATGCATTACCCATTGGCTCATCATAATTGTACAATCTTGTGGCACTTGATAACCGCCAATTTCACAATCTTGGCTAGCTTTACGCGCCATGTTGTACACAGGAGGAAATATTCGCATCGTCTCCTTAATTACCATATCGGTATAGCGCAAGTTGGGAATATCTGCAATTGTCGGAGAACGCCCTGCCAAAACTTGTTGTAATTCTGCTAATAATTGAGTACGTACTTCGGGATAGCGAGATAAAAGTATCCATGCTCCAGTTAAAGTATTGGATGTGGTTTCATGTCCTGCTAACATTAAAGTTGCGATTTCATCTCGCAATTGGCGATCGCTCATTTGGCTGCTATCTTCTTCATCTTTTGCTGCCATTAACATTGATAACAAATCCCCAGGATTTTCACCACTTGCACGCCGTTGACTTATAATTTCATAAATAGTTTTATCCATCTGCTTGATGGCATTTTTGTAGCGAATATTCTCCGGTCTAGGAAACCATTCCCAGAAGATAAAATTTTGTTGCCGTTTACTTTCAAACCAATGTGATGTGACATCTAATGCATGGGCGACATCTTGCGCTTGTTCCTCGGCGAGGTCGCGGTTAAATATTGTTTTCATCACAATATTTAATGTCAAACGCATCATATCTTTGTGAACGTCACGGGTTTCGCCATCGTGCCAAGTATCAAGCATTTGTTCGGTGTAAGCCACCATAATATCGCCATAGGTAGCAATCCGCTTTTGGTGGAATACAGGTTGGATTAATCTTCGTTGGCGAAACCAAGAATCTCCTTCACTAGTGAGAAGTCCTTCACCTAATAAGGTTTTCAAGGCATATAAAGAACGACTTTTAACAAATAAATTTGTGTCTTTGAGTACTTGCTCAATATAGCTAGGATTAGTTAACAAACAAGCCGGGGTTAATCCTAAACGTATAGGTACAATATCACCATATTCACGAGCGCATTTTGTTAAAAACTCCAAAGGGTCGCGACCAAAATCAAGCAGACTACCCACAATAGAATTTGTTTCTGGGCCCGGTAATTCAAAGATATCTTGAGTCATGCAGATTTATCACCTCGCTGGGTAAGTCCTAACTCAAATCTTGAAAAACCTGCCTGCTTCTAACTTCTATCAAAGGGAAGAATCAGCTATTGGGCTTTTAAATTGCACGGTTATATGTCAAGTTTGTTGACTGTTGACTGTTGACGGTTAACTGTCAACAATCAACATTAAAAGAAGATTATCAAACAGTCTAGATTCAAGTTAAATTTATATCAATTAAAATTTCATTGTTCTATCGAGTTTTCATACTCATTATTTTAATTAATTGCCCTTTTTCAACAAATTAGTATAATTCTTAACTTCCAACTCCGAAACCAGTACTTTGCTATAACATTAGATTCGGCGTATTACTGTTCAGGAGTGCCAAAATGTCTAAACAGCTGGGTCAAAAAATCTCACCCACACCTATATCTAATGATATTGGCGTGGTGGATTTAATTGATAGATACTTCACTGCGTACAACTCAGCACGTTTGCGCGAAATCTGCCAACTACTTAGTCGTGAGGTGCTAACAGAAGGTGTCACAGTGGGAGTTAGCCTTTCCGGTGCAATGACACCAGCAGGATTTGGGGTTTCAGCACTTGCACCTTTAATTCGCAACGGCTTTATTGACTGGATGATTAGCACTGGTGCAAATCTTTACCACGATATGCATTATGGTTTGGGTTTTGAACTGTTTGCTGGGAATCCGTTTTTAGATGATGTGAAACTCCGCCAACAAGGTACAATCCGGATTTATGACATTATTTTTGGCTACGATGTACTGCTGGAAACCGATGCTTTTATTCGCAAAATTCTGCAAGCAGAACCTTTCCAAAAACGTATGGGAACTGCTGAGTTTCACTATTTACTAGGGAAGTATGTCCGGGAAGTAGAAAAGCAATTAGGGGTACAAAATTCTTGCTTGTTGGCTACCGCTTATGAATATGGCGTACCAATTTATACTTCTTCTCCCGGAGATAGTTCTATTGGCATGAACGTAGCAGCTTTGGCCTTGGAAGGTTCGCAATTAATATTAGACCCTGCCATTGATGTGAATGAGACAGCAGCGATCGCTTACAATGCCCGTGAAGGAGAAGGTAAAAGCGCCGCCGTCATTCTCGGTGGTGGCAGTCCAAAAAACTTTTTGCTACAAACACAACCGCAAATTCACGAAGTCTTAGGACTAGAAGAACGCGGACATGATTACTTTGTACAATTTACCGATGCTCGTCCAGATACCGGTGGTTTGTCCGGGGCAACTCCATCAGAAGCAGTAAGCTGGGGTAAAATTGACCCAGAAGAATTACCTAACACAATTGTTTGTTATACCGATAGTACCATCGCCCTACCACTGATCACAGCATACGTCCTCAACAAATGCCAACCTCGTCCTCTAAAACGCCTGTATGACAAACGAGAAGACATTTTAAAGAAACTGCAAACAGATTATTTAGCAGCCAAAACCCAACCATCAGAACGAGTTCCAGCAGCCGTAGCTGAAAATGCTTCACAGCCGACAGCCACTTATCCTTGCGGTAGGTTGATTCCGAATACATAGGAGTGGGGGATGGGGGGGAAAGGTTAAAGGGAAAAGGGAAAAGGGAAAAAGAATAAATTTTATCTTTCCCCTTTTCCCCTTACCCCTTTCCCTTTCCCAATACCCTATTCGCTTTTTTCTGCTGCTAATTACTGGGTAACATTGCGAAAAATTCCATGAGTAGCAATTGGATGACCTTCGATGAATTTACCGTTAATGTTACCTTCTAAAAATATTGTCTCACCGTTTTTGGTAATGAATCCGGCTTTGATTTGCTCCTGTTTTTCTCCGGAAAGCACGCGATAAAACTTTTGCCAACAGTATTGTCTAAACTCTGGATGTATAATATCAAAAACGTTTAAAGAAGCAATTTCAATTTCATCATATCCAAAAGCTTCTCGCCATGCGCGATTGACATATAAAAAACGGCCGTAAGCATTCACAGCTTGAATCAAATCATTTGCATTTTCAAATAAATCTCGATATCTTTGTTCGCTTTCAACAAGAGCGATTTCTGCTTGCTTGCGTTTAATAAACTGAGCGATTTGGCTACCAATAGAACCTACCATTTCCAATAGTTCTGTATCTTTTGCTTGGATGTCTCGGCTCAAGAAAACCATCACTCCTAAGATTTCATTATCGTCTAAGATGGGAAAACCAAAAGCTGCATGTAATCCAGCTTCAGCAGCAGCTGGCGATCGCCTTTTGTCTCCATCTTGTGTGATATCCTCAGTCCATAGGGGCGATCGTCGAATCCAAATTTCACCAGGTAAGCCAACACCAGGAGTATATGTAGTTTGCCATGTAACTCCTTTAAACTCTCTCCCGGAAACTAATCGACTCGACCAAATTTCTACACACCTTAATACTGCATTAACATTGTGTATTTTCACCGAAGTACCGATATATTGGCTTGGCGTCCAAAGTTCTCCTAAATCCCATCCCAGATTTTGACACATCGACTGCAAAATTTGAGGAATCGCCTGCTTGATACTCTGTGATTCTGATAAGATGCGAGTGATAGTATACTGGGCACTTGTACGCTGTTCTCGGCGCTGTCTAGTAGTAATGTCTCGACCTATAAAAACAATATCTTCTAAACTTTCTGTTCCTTGAGAAATTACCGAACAGGAAAAAGCAATCAAGCGCTTTTCTCGTGTTTTAGTTTTACAAACTACCTCTAAATTCTGAAAATTTTGCTGAGCAGCAAAATGCTGATAAATTGCTTTTATGACTACTTGGTCGTCAATTATTAATGAAATAGGTTGATTGATTAATTCATCCTGACTAAAACCAAATAATTCTTCAGCAGCATGATTGACTTTGATGATTTTGCCAAAGTTACTAGTTACTAAAAAAGCATCTGGCATTGAAGCGATTACTTGCTCCATATAACTTTTACAATTTATCAAAGCACTGGATAACAAATTTGCTTCATTCGTTTGGTGTAACAATTTGTGTTTTAAAACAATTTTATCAGTCACATCCTCAATTAGTACGATTAAACTATTTTGAAAATTGTCATATTGTTCGCGGATGATATATATATTTATATATAAATGAGATGGTTGATTTAAACCTCGTCTAATTCCTTGTAGTTCAAACAATTCTTGCTTGCCGTACAAAATAGCTTTTAAAATATCTTCCAGTCCAATCAATTCCGGAAAGCTTAGCCGGATATCTTTACCCCGTGTCATTTCCTCAGGTCGATGTGCAAACCGTTGTACTTGCTCCGATGTATCAATAATGCAAAAATTATCGTCCACTTCCAAGCGTTCAAATTTGTGTGGGAAAGAAGATTTATTTAAAATCCGGTCTAATACTTGGTCTTTCATTGTGGTGTGGGAGCAGGCTTGAAGCCGAACTTGCAAAATGAGGATTTAGAGGAAACAGAAGATATCACAACTATGAATTTAGAATTTTATAAGTCAGAAGTAATATCATGTCCCCTTGATTACTTATTAAACCCGAAAAACCCCACCCCTTAATCCCCTCCCCGCTCTTCGGGAGGGTAGACAAAGCGTAGCTTTGGCTCTTTGGGGTGCAATACTGTGGGAATCATAACTAATTATGCGGACATAATATAAGAAGGCTTTAGAATCCAAGCTTAATAAATTCAACAAAATCAGTCAGCTATCAAACCATTAATATTCTAAATCTTCTGCATTTCCATCACTGACTGATTCAAAAGAAACTTTTCCGGCTTGACTCCTGAATCCTGGCTAGAAGACTTCAGGAAAGAGAAACAAAAAATTTTAGCTATTGCTATGTGAAACTACTATCTTATCGACAATTAATGACTCAGTAATCAGAAATAACAATTAATAAATCAGCACACTGATGATTCTTTAGCTATTGTTTCAAATATTTGAACAACACACAAGCCTATGGAGTCAGAATTTACAGAAGCTGCGAATACTCAGTTTTTTCACTGAAATTCATATTAATTGATTAAGTGTACTATTTTTTAGTATCAACTCCGTGTCGTTACTTGTAAACAACTTTTAGCATCTTTTGAATCACTTAATGGCAATTAAGTAAGTCAACGTCAATCAGTATCCTTGGCAATAGACAATAATAAGGATTTTAGCCGAAATTATTTGTCTGAACATTGTTTGATTTGATTATGCCAACCTACTTAGCTGATAGTAAATAAACTTTACTTTGCTCATGTGTGCCCTTTGGGGTATTGACAATAAACTATGAATTTGATTTTATCAAAACTTTTTCTCCCAAATATTTAACTTTAATCCTAGCAGTGTTATTTATAAATACAAAGTATAAAAAAGCACTAAATTTGCTAAGACAATCAGTAAAGTTTTATCAAATGTAGAGTCGCACAGCGATCGCCTAAAATTGAATCTGGCGATCGCTATTCCCAAGCACTCACTTACCACACTTTAGGAACCCTTGCACTAGCAGAAGAAAATTACCCAGAGGCGAGGGTTAATTTGCAGACAGCGTTGGAGATATATGTTGAGTATAAAGATGAATATTGGGGGGCGATCGCACGGGAGGCGTTAGAGCGATTACCAGAGTGATGTCAAATAGTTATATTAATATACTCCTAAGATAAGATTGCTGTATGGGTTAAGTAGTTGCCAAGGTAACAATTTATGACTCAAGCCATACCAAAACTAGTAACCTTTGAAGATTTTGCAGGGGTGAACGAAATTTTGTGTGGGATTTCTAGCTAAGTATCCAAAAAATTACCCTCCACACTCTCCACACTCCCAATACTGCTCGGTGAACGATTTTTAACTCGGCATTGGGTCTGGGGAAAAGGTGAGCCAGCGCGGTCTTGGGGGTTTCCCCCATGAGCGACTGGCG
>NZ_JACKZU010000284.1:0-10668 GCF_014222165.1 Nostoc sp. 2RC | reverse complement strand
AACCCCTCCCCTTGCCAAGGGGAGGGGAGGTTTTGGCTTTAGACAAAACCGGGGTGGGGTGACGCGGATGTGATGCGTAAATTCTGATTTCTCAAGTCCTTCCAACCAAACTAGCCACTACTGTCGCTAATTCAGCCGGCTCAACTGGTTTCGGCAAATGCAGCTGATAACCTTCTTGAATGGCTCGCATCCTGTCTTCAGCTCTTGCATAAGCTGTCAATGCGGCGGCGGGAATATTTCTTCCTAGTTCTGGAGATTGCGATCGCAGTTTGCGAATCAATGAGTAACCATCTTCTTGGGGCATACCAATGTCGCTAACTAATACATCTGGTTTCCACTCTTGAATTATTTGCAATGCTTCTTGAACTGATGCTACTGCTCGAACTTCTGCTTGACACTGTTCCAGTACTATGGTGACAAATTCACGGGTATCAAGTTGGTCATCTACAACCAGCACCCGCACGCCAAGGAGGGAGGGGGAAGCAGCAGCACGGGGATAAAGTGGTGGTGGAGTTGAGGGGTTGAGGGGCGGACTCTTAAGGAGTGGTAGCTTGATTGTAAATGTTGCACCTTGTTGTTCGCCGGGGCTATCAGCGTGGATGCTAGCACCGTGCAATTCTACCAAGTGACGCACGATGGCTAGTCCCAGTCCTAATCCTCCATAGGTTCTGGTGCTAGAACTATCGGCTTGACGAAAACGTTCAAAGACGTAAGGCAGAAAATCTGCACTAATGCCAATTCCTGTGTCAATTACTTGAATTTGGGCGTATTTGTCGGTTGTCTGTTGTAAGCCGGGGGTTTGTCCTGGACATTTGGTGTCATTGACTACAGACAATCGCACCTCTACCCGTCCGCCTGGGGGTGTGAATTTAATAGCGTTGGATAGCAAATTCCAGATAATTTGTTGCAAGCGGTCAAAATCACCTGAAACTAAGAATCCTGAATCTTCGGCTGGGAATTTGCAGTTTGAATGTTGATTATCTATTTGTTTTGATGGGGTTTCTAAGGAAGAAACAACGGAAAATTTCAAATTTATTTCCTTAGATTGGGCGGCTAAGCTAACGGTATCTAGGCTGGACTCAATTACCGACACCAAATTACAAGTACGGACATTGAGGCGTAATTTGCCTCTATTCATCCGCGATATATCCAGCAAGTCTTCAATTAGCTGGGTTTGGGCTTTAGCGTTGCGCTCAATTGTTTCCATACCTTTAGCAATTTGACCTTCGCTGAGCTTGCTGCGTTGCAATAGTTGTGCCCAGCCAAGGATGGCATTGAGGGGCGATCGCAATTCGTGGGATAATATGCCCAGAAACTCATCTTTCATGCGATTCGCTTGTTGTAACTGCTCTGTTTGTTGCTGCAAAGATGCAATTAAACTCGCTCTCTCCATTGCGATCGCTATTTGGTCGCAAACTGCCTGCATCATTCCCTTTTGATTCTCGGTGAAACTCAGCCGAGTCCGACTACCAAAGGAAAGAGTACCAAACAGCCTTCCCTGTGCTATCAAAGGGTAACAGTAATAAGCAGTGATGCCTAAAGAACGAATTAGTTCCGTTTTCGGGTCTGTTGATTCCTGCACATTCTCTATGGGTATTGGGAAGCGTTGTTGGGCTACAGTACCACAAACTGCTTCGCCAAATGCCAACCACTCAATTTCCTTGGCTACTTCTGGGGGAATGCCGGCGTAAGATTCCAACCGCATTCCTTGAGAGTTGTCGTCAACCAAATAGTTGAAGTAAACATCTAAACCAATTTGCTCTTTTAGTTTTCGGAAAACACTATCAATTAATACCACTGGTTGCTGGCTTGAGAGCAAGTCGTTGGCTGTGTCAAAAAGCAACTTTAACCTTTGGTAACTCAAGGAAAGCGCTTTTTCTGCCTGCTTGAGGTTGCTAATATCTTGGAACACTAAAACACAGATAGCTGGATGACCGTGCATCGCTGGTAAGGTATCGGCAAATATCAACAAAGAGCGGACACCAGAGCTAGTATGCCAGTCCACCTCCAAGCCATCGAGACGTTCCCCAAGGGCTACCCGCACTCCAGGCATTTGCTCGTTGGGAATGCGATTTCCTGCGGCATCAGTGTAGTGGTAGACTGTATGATATTCTGCGGCTGGTACGTTTTTAGGAAATTCACCTCCAGCTAATTCATTAGCAGAGCGATTGGCGAAAATTACCCGTGCTGTTCCTGGTTCAATAAACAACATCGGTTTTGGCATCAGATTTAACACATCTTCCAGCCATTTTTGCTGATTGCGGAGTACTTCTTCTGCCTGCTTGCGTTCTGTAATATCCAAAAATGCCCCAACGCACCCTCTGGTGTTTCCATCTTCGTCAAACAAAGGTGCAACATGCTCTAAAAGATTGACTATTTTTCCGGTTTCATGTATTATATCTACCTCAAAATCTAAAACTTCCACGCCATGAGCAGCAGAGTACTGCATGGGAAGTTCTTCTGGTAATAATTCCCTTCCTTGGCGGTAAGTTTTAAAGTTAGTCGGTTTTTCAATCAAGGGAGCGCTGAGGGAAGCATTTGTATTTGGCGATATGCCTAACTGCTTAGCAAAAGCGGGGTTGACCTTGATATTTTGGCATTCTCGATCCTCAGCAATGCCGATACCAATGGGAATTACCTCTAGCAAAGTTTGTAATTCACTGATGCGGTGCTGTAAATCCTTATTTAATTTTAAGATTTGTTCTTTGGCTCGTTTTTGTTCGCTGATGTCGCGGGTTACAGTGGCCAGGGCAATTGGTTGACCGGTGTTATTTTCTGTAACAATGAAGATATTGCAATCAACTGGTATCGCTTCACCTGTTTGTAGATGTCGTAAGCGGAATTCTCCTTGCCAACGGCCTTGCGATCGCACAGTGGGCAATATACATTGTTGAAAATGATTTTTGTCTGCGGGCATGACGTAATCTAATACGGTCTTTTGCTTGACTTGTTCCAAGCTTGCAAGCCCCACCAACTTTTGACCGGCATCATTTATATAAAGTAATTGTCCCTCAAGTGTGGCAATACCAATAAAATCAGAGCTATTTTCTACTAACGATACAAATTTTTGTTGTTCTGCTTCTGCTTGCTTGCGTTCGCTCAAATCAAGGATAAACGCTACTGACTCTTCCCGTTTTTCTCCCAACAGTACGTAACCAACTAAAACCGGAATTCGGCTACCATCTTTGCGGAGGTATTCTTTCTGATATGGCGTACAAGCACCTTTAGGGTTTTTCTTAGCTTCAGCTATACCTTCTTGGTCTAAGTGTCGATGCTCTAAAGGTGTGATTTGACTCCAACTTAACTTCCCTGCTAACAAATCTTCCCGCGTGTAATTAGTTATCCTCAAATATTCGTCATTTGCCTGATAGATCCCGCCATAAATATCAGCAAAAACTATGCCAATAACGTTAGCATCCACAAAGCTTGCCAGTTTATCTTCGTAGGCTCTGAGTGCTTCTTGGATACGCATACGTAGACTATCGGAGATATCCCGTTCATGGCTGAGGTGTTCAATAACCCTTGCACTTTGCCAAATCAAAACCGTAAAAATTACAATCAAGGCAATGGCAAATACTGATACTGCAAAAGCTGGGTCGTATTTTTCTGCCCGTTGACCTTCAACAATCACCCACCCTAATATAAAAGGTACTGCGATCGCCGCAACCAATAACCTACGTGCAAGTAAGCCACCATAGTTATCACTTGTAATTACTCTCATTAACCCCTGTTCTGGCCGCGCCCACAAAATACCTACACCTAGAATGTTGAACAACAACGCTGTGTGTAATGCCATTGATGTTGTATAAGGGGCAATACCATAAAGAACTTTGACTTTGTAGGCATACCCAATTAGCGCTTGAAAGGAAATCAAAGTACTTATCAAAGCCAGAATTTGGGCGTACCAATAACTGCGGTGATTTTTGCCATAAATCAGAAACTGTAAGGCGACACTAACCAGTAAAAAATTCACTGTGGTGTTCATCCCCATTCGCCCTGGATGTGATGTCGCTAAACTAGTCGGCGAGTCACGAAATACCAACTCGTCAATACCACAATTCCAGCCGAAGAGATATTGACAAAGTGTGAGTCCAGCAATTGTGGTCACAGCTATTGCAGAAACTTTGGCAACTAACAGACTAGGGAAGTACAGGTAATTTTTAACTGTTCTTTCCCCTGTTGTTCTTGTTTTCCTTCCTGTTATAAACAGCCACAGCGAGATTCCAGACAACACAAAGCACAGCGCTGTGTTGAATTTCATTGTCGCCGGACTACCAGGAAAACCACCCTTGAGAACATTAATTCCCAGCCACCAACCAACTATTACCAAAATACCAACCAAAACGGCTATCGCACTTGCGATTTTTGCCACAAATGAATTTGCAGGAAATTTAAAGATATCTTGCAGCCGCAAGCGGTTAATCTTTAACATTGAGTGTTCTCTAACCGCATCTATCTAGCGTTATAAATTACCGTATTTCTTACGGGCTAATCATTTATGTCCATTGTATTTTATGCTACCCCTTTAGTTACTTTTCATCTACCCCTATGCATATTTTTTGTTGCAGAATTTAGAGTCACAAATCAAGGTGCTTCAAAAATCAGGCTATACAAGGACAATAAGTGGTCATCGTTTTGAAAGTGCTGTTGCCCACCTATTTACAAATTCTACAATCACTCCAGACATTAGAGTTATATACAGTCATTTTTACCTGCAATTTTCCGACTTTGGGATCGTACTTTTGGCTGGATGAGATTAAGCCTGAAAATTACAGAATAATTTAATTTTTTCGATAAATATATATTCTTTTCATAATTACATCTTCAATAAAGTATATTTTTTTGTCTGTCATCCTGGAGATGCAATGTTTATCAAAAATAGTCTAAGCTTACCGAAGAATCAGCTGGAATATAAACTTTAATTTAATTTTCGCTACCAAGTATTAAAAATATAAATAAATACAAGCAAAACAACAAAAATCACCATATTTTTTGTGATTTTTCAGTTTTGATTTTCCTATCAGCCTGAGTTTAATAAAGGCATTTCCAGCAGATAAATTAGACCTGAGACTCTACACAAAAATGCAAAACGACTCTGGTAAAACTATTTCTATTTGGATGACAAGCGCAAAAATTCCACAACAACCAGCGCTTACGGAAAATACTTATGCAGATGTGTGCATCGTGGGTGCTGGGATTGCGGGCATGTCAACTGCTTATATTTTAGCCCGCCAAGGTAAGTCTGTGATTGTACTGGATGATGGCCTGATTGGTGGCGGTCAAACTGCACGCACAACAGCACACCTATCAAATGTCCTAACCGAACGTTACTACGAACTTGAGGAAATACACGGTAAAGAAGGCGCAAAATTGATAGCTGAAAGTCATACAACAGCAATTAATACTATAGAAGCGATCGCCACCCAAGAAAATATTAACTGTGATTTTGAGCGGCTTGATGGTTATTTATTTTCACCAGACCCCAATTCATCAGATGAAATTCAGCGGGAATTAGAAGCTGCACATCGAGTGGGACTCACTAATGTAGAAATAGTCAACAAAGCACCATTAACTGATTTTGATACAGGAGTATGTTTACGCTTTCCCCAACAAGGACAATTCGACCCTCTCAAGTATCTTGCTGGACTGGCAAAAGCCATTGAACGCCGTGGTGGTAGAATTTTTACCAACACTCATGTAGAAAAAATCAAAGGTGGTTTACCCGCCCACGTGGAAACCAGCAATGGTCACATTGTCACAGCCGAAGCTGTAGTAGTAGCAACCAATTCACCCATCAGTAATTTAGCTACTATGCACTTTAAGCAAGCTGCATATATGACTTTTGTCATCGGTCTGAAAGTACCTCGTAATGCTGTTTACAAAGCCCTTTATTGGGATACCCCCGATCCTTACCACTACGTAAGATTAGATCAACTCGATTCTGAATATGATGTATTAATAGTTGGCGGTGAAGACCACAAAACCGGGCAAGCTAACGATGCCAATGACCGCTATGCCAGACTCCAAATATGGGCACAAGAACGCTTTCCAATGGCACAAGAGGTTTTGTATCGTTGGTCGGGTCAGGTGATGAATTCTGATGATGGTATTGCTTACATAGGCAAAAACCCCTTTGACGAACAAAACGTTTACATCGTCACTGGTGATACAGGTATAGGCATGACCCACGGTACAATTGCAGGTGTATTGTTAACTGATTTGATTTTAGGACGAACAAATACCTGGGCGCAGCTTTACGAACCGTCACGGGTGAGACTTGGCACAGTCAGTGATTTCATCTCTGAAAATCTCAACGTTGCTAGCCAATATTTAAATTGGTTGACACCAGGAGATGTTGATTCTGTAGAAAAAATCCCTGCCGGTACAGGTGCGGTGGTGCGGCGTGGTTTGACAAAAGTTGCAGCTTATCGAGACGAAAACGGTAAACTACAGGAACATTCGGCAATCTGTACTCACCTCAATTGTATAGTCGCCTGGAATTCCTCAGAAAAAACCTGGGATTGTCCCTGTCACGGTTCGCGGTTTGATACTCATGGAAAAGTGATTAATGGCCCAGCCATTAATGGGTTGGCATCAGTGGAAGAAAAATAAAAAGGTCACATTGAATATTCATATCATGTCCGCCTAATCACTTGTCAAAAAAAATCTCCGTGTCTGGCGAAGCTGCGCTCTGACTTCTCTTTGTGTCAGTCCTAACAATCAGTCTTGAACTGGACACAATAGACATATCCGAAAATCAATCAATGTAGAGACGTAGCAATGTTACGTCTCTACTTTTTTATTTTTATCTCCTAAATACGCACTAAGATTGAGTATAAAAAGTCAATTTTTTTGGCGATCGCTCCTGTATGAGTTCCAAGTTAAATTAACACTATTTAGCTTAATTCAACCTTTAGGCATCAATTTTGCTAATTAAAATTGTTTTTGTAAACAATTAAACATTCAGTGTATTTGAGTTTGCGTAATTAATTTTGGTCAATCTATGCTGTTTAATTTATAGTCTTACTTTATCGTTCATTCACCGCTAGCAATTTGTGTTTACTTATATCATTTACGACTCAATAATACAGTAGTTTAAAAAAGATACAGTGCGATGTCAACAGTTTTGAATCCAATTAATTTCTATATTATATACTCTTGATACTCTCAAGCTTGGGTAAAGCAAAATACTTATTAATACAATATTAATTGTATTAATATATACAGTTTTATTTATCAATTGCTTGTAACTATTTATAAATAAAACTAATTAATTAGAAGGATAAAGAATGCTGAGCCTGATGCCACAACATAGTACTCGTTTTTTTATGGTGACGCTACTGCATATCTAATTGAGAAAAATAAAGGAGTAAGTTGACGTATCAAAGGTGTACAAACACAAAAAACTTTTGTAGCGATTCTCACTTAATCTTTTAGTGCTTAGGATGATTGTTTATATTTACCCTCAAAACTTCATAATAGCTATATACACCCACACCTGAACCTTTTTTGTAACCAAAAACCTATATACTAGACTAGACTTTGATAAATTTGAGAGTTTCGTTAATTGCAACACCAAAAACTATTAATTTTCAAATGAAATACTAGCCTATCTTATAGTCTATAGTTTTTAAAGTTTAGTCAAAACTATATCCAGTATCATCAAAAAACTGCAAACTTCATGTGGTGTAAAAATCAAGCGGGGAGTGAAAACATGAATTTACGTAGAGATGCTCTGCAAATCCTCAAAGATACTAGCCGAACTTTTTATATTCCAATTAGTCTTTTACCGCCAGGATTGCAAGAAGCAGTAGCATCAGCATATTTGTGTATGCGTGCTATTGATGAAATTGAAGATCATCAAGAACTAGACAACCCTACTAAGGCAAAACTCTTACGTACAATCAGTTTAACACTACAGGCTGGAGTTGATGGCTTCCCACTAGACGCTTTTTTTGCAGGATCTAGTGAATATGAAAGTTCCTTAGAAGAAGTTACTCTCAGAATTCGAGAATGGTCGCTACTAGCGCCTGAAACCATTGCACCTCGAATTTGGGATGGTACTGCTGCAATGGCAGACCGGATGGCTTATTGGGTAGAAATGGACTGGAAAATTGACACTGAATCTGATTTAGACCGTTATACCTTTGGGGTTGCAGGTGCAGTGGGATTATTACTTTCAGACTTATGGACTTGGTACGATGGAACACAAACAAATCGTACACAAGCCGTTGGGTTTGGCCGGGGTTTACAAGCAGTTAATATTTTACGCAATCATACTGAAGATCTCAGACGCGGAGTAGACTTTTTTCCAGAAGGTTGGAATGCTGCAAATATGCAAGAGTATGCGCGGCGCAATCTCGTTTTGGCAGAAGCTTACACCAAAAATCTTCCCACAGGGCCAGCCCTAGACTTTTGCCAAATTCCCTTGACTTTGGCACATGGAACCCTTGATGCCCTAGCCAATGGGAAGGAAAAACTCAGCCGCAGTGATGTTTTAGCACTTCTCGAACAGCTCATTGGTGTAAATATGAAAGCTAGCTAGTAGTTTCTTCAGGGCTGATGGAGTTGATTTACAGTAGCTTTTAGGCTCCAAAACCTCTTCGGTTTAAAGCCCCGTATAGTCCCCGTCCCTTAAGGACGGGTTCTTAATAAAATGAGATATTCTCAAATACAAATTAGTATAAAGTAATTCAAGTATTTTGTGCAAATATAGGTATAATAAACTATTTGGTTTTGGCGATCGCTGTACGTAATCCTATCTAAACTTTAGAAACTCTTCAAAGGATTTCCAGCAAAAATTACCTGGCAAGCGCTGATTGAGATCTCAATAATTGAAGAAGAGTATAAAAAACTCTCAATGATTCTTCGTGCAGCGAGTTGACAGTGCATGAGCTACTGCTTAAATCCTACCTGTCGCAATCCGGAAAATTTGGTAAATAGTCAGAGGTGTCAGTCTTGTGGCTCACGACTACTGTTGCGCGATCGCTATCAGGTAGTCAAGCCATTAGGCCAAGGTGGCTTTGGAGCAACTTTTCTAGCCCAGGATCGAGTCTTACCAGGAGAACCTAGTTGTGTAATCAAACAACTACGCCCCTCTGGCAACTCGCCACATGTTTTACAGATGGCCAGAGAACTTTTTGAACGAGAAGCCAAAACTCTAGGTAAGATTGGCAACCATCCCCAAGTACCACGATTGCTTGACTATTTTGAAGAACACGAACAATTTTACTTAGTTCAAGAATATATCAGTGGTGATACCTTACAGGAAGAGGTGAAACTCAATGGTGTGTTAACCGAAACTGGAGTCAAGCAATTCTTGAGTGAGGTTTTGCCATTGCTGCAATACATCCACGAGCAAAAGGTAATTCACCGAGATATTAAGCCAGCTAACCTAATTCGCCGTAGTCAAGATGCCAGAATGGTACTCATTGACTTTGGCGCTGTCAAAAATCAAGTTACCCAAGCTGCGGCAAATCAATCAGGACAGACCGCCTTGACTGCATATGCTATTGGAACTCCTGGTTTTGCACCTCCAGAACAAATGGCCATGCGTCCAGTCTATGCCAGTGATATTTACGCACTGGGGGTGACATGTATTTATTTACTAACTAGTAAAACTCCTAAAGATTTAGATTACAATCCCACAACTGGTGAGATGATGTGGGAACAGCTTGTACAAGTGAGTGACCACTTGACCAGCGTATTGCGGAAAATGTTAGAAGTATCAGTACGTAATCGTTATCAGTCAGCAACAGACGTTCTCAGAGCTTTAGATATAGAACCATACCTAGACAGCTTAGCACAAGGATTACTCGCTAAATCTCCCGATACTGGAGTTAAAGGTCGAACATACAACCGGATAGAAGATTCTGCTATTTTATGTAGCAATCCTTCTGCGGCCGTCACTAGCGCAGGAGGAGTAGCACAGGTAGCAGCAGCAATTCGCGCTAGACGAGCCAAAGCCGAAGCAGCTGGAATGGGCAAATCAATGACTTTCCCTAGCAGCAGTACTAATGCTTCCCCAATTCCTAATTCTAAAGTCGAGCGCAAGTTAGATACCCAAAGTTTACTTACAGCTTACATGAAAGGAAGACGGGATTTTGCCCTACACAACTTAAGTTTGCTCAACCTGCAAGGTGTTGATTTATCAGGAACAAATTTTCATTCCGCTCAATTACAAAAAACCAATCTCCAGGGAGCTAACCTCCACAATAGTGACTTTGGTAGAGCCAGTCTCACTAGAGCTAATCTCAAAGATGCTAATTTGAGCAAAGCATACTTTAACCACACAGATCTAGAAGGGGCAGATCTACGAGGCGCAGACCTGAGTCATGCTTATCTCACCAATGCCAATCTCCGAGGAGCTAATTTATGTGGTGCCAATCTCACAAATGCCAAAATTTCTGATGAACAGTTAGCATTAGCAAAAACAAATTGGATGACCGTACGCCCCAATGGAAAACGAGGCTTATTGTGATTTCGGTGATTGGGAATTGAGGATTATTGTTCGCTGTTCGAGGTGACGCTGACTGTTGATTACCCCCTCGGCGGGCAGGAGTAGGGAGTAATAAAAAGGATGTAAGTAGGGCGATGTAAATAATTATTGTTGGGATAAGGCAGGGGGCAGGGAGCAGGGAGCAGGGGGAGAAAGAGTTTGAGCCTTAT
>NZ_JACKZU010000283.1:0-10684 GCF_014222165.1 Nostoc sp. 2RC | reverse complement strand
CGAGAAATCAGATAATATATTTACATTTTTACTTGATTTTTGGAATTTTATAATTTTTAGTATGTGTAGAGTGGTTTAGAAAAAATGTCTAACATCATTGCAAAATTTATGTATACACTATGGAGGCTACAGTGACAAAATTCAAGCATTAATCAAGCTAAATTTTATTTGTGTTTTTAGTGTTTAGGTGACTCGTCAGAGGATACATCAATCGAACTTTATGTTGGCTGGCAGCAATATTTCTAGATATTTGCTCACTTTTTTTATAGATTATCATACTTTTTCCCAGTCTATTATTAAATTGTTAATTCAATTTTGAAAATTGGCTATTTCGGCTGATAAACAACTTTCTAAAGAAGGGGATAATATGATTTTTAAAGTTTAAATAAAGTAATTGTCAATTTAATAACATATTTAAATTCATACAGATAATAATTAAAATTAAATTATGCGATCGCGAATAAACATCACTATTAACAGTTGAGCTTCCAGCTTGATAAATCAGGTATTAGACATAATATTTGTTCAAAAGATAGTTATGTTTAATCCAGCCGAATCACTATTATTTAGCTCTCAACTGATTATTGTGATGTAATCAACAATCAGTAAATATTTAATTAATTTAGAAGTTTAGGTTAAGAAGTAAAGCGATACCCTCAAGTTGAGTACTACACTTATAGAGCTAATGATGGAGGTAGTCCAGATAGAATAGTACTTCTGGCGTTCTTGAAGAGTCAAAGATAGTAACTTGGGGAACTCCAAAAAATACGTTGACGGTTCACACTCAACAATCAACAGTCAACAGTTAACAGTCTTCTATAGAATATTTTTTACTTGGAAGTCCCTTGGCGTGGGAGTGGAGAGTTAAAAATTATTATTCCCCTACCCCCTATTCCCGATGTCGCCACTATATACTTCCGTTTTTGGATAAAAGTAGAAATTAGAAAATTGACAGGGAGTCGCAAAAACGATATACCATATAGTGCATCATACGCAAACCGTTGTTTTATGCCTAGTGTTGAACTTGACGAAAAACGAGAGCATCGCATTCAAACAGAGATCGTTGTAGATGCTGAAGATAAAGAAGATCGGGCTATGGGTTGGTACTACTACCTAGAAGAAGCTCTGAATTTTCCGTTTATGGCTAAATGGACTAAGAAGAACCGTAAATCAGGTTCAGTAGAGGAAAAACCAGTCGAGGTTTTGGGAATGGCACCAGATGATGAGTGCTTGAAAGATATGTTTGTGGAAGTGGCTTATATTAATGGTAAGGATGATGATGTGTATTCTGCCAAGTTATCTGAAATAGTAGCCATTGATGTTGACAGTGAAACTGAAGAAGCGATCGCAGACTGGCTCTATTGGCTTGCTAGAGGCTATAAATTCTAAGACAAATTCCGAATCACGCGACAAGGATTGCCAGCAGCGATAACATTTTCAGGTATATCTTTTGTCACTACACTACCAGCACCAATGGTTGTGCGATCGCCAATAGTTACACCTGGACAAATAATTGCACCGCCACCAATCCAGACATTATTGCCAATGTTAATTGGAGCTGCTAGTTCTCTACCAGAAAGGCGAATTTCTGGTTCTGTAGGGTGATAAGCAGTGTAAATTTGTACGTAAGGAGCGCATAAGACGTTATCGCCGATACAAACTGTATTGCAGTCTAAAATTACACAGCCATAGTTTAAATATAATTTATCTCCAGCAAAAATATTACTACCATAGTCACAGTGAAAAGGTGGTATTATGGTTGCCTTGTGACCAATTTTTCCAAATAATTCCTGCAAAATTTGTTGTCGTTGCTGTTGTTGTTCTTGGGTTGTAGAGTTGTACTGTCGCAACAGGCGACTGGCTCGTTTATTTTCGGCAGCTAATTCGGGATCTTCTGCTAGATATAATTCGCCTGCGAGCATTTTCTGTTTTTCGGTTTTTTCCACGACGGATTTATAACCAAGGGATAGCAGTAATTTTTGCACATTTTTTCGTATTAGTTGCTAACAGTTGACAGTTAACCGTTAGCGGTCAACTAAAATATGGAATAGGTAGCTTTTCCTTGGCGCTTAGCTCGGTACATAGCGGTATCGGCATCCCGTAATAGGGTTGCAGGTTCTTCATAGCTATAACGATTCCACGCAATACCAATGCTGGCTGTGGTTTCTAGTTGATTTCCCTCAAGGTTAAGGGGTAACCTGAGGGAGTCTTGAATACGTCTAGCAACGTTGGTAGCGTCAGTAACATCTCTAATATCTTCTAAAAGAACGGTAAATTCATCACCACCAAATCTTGCTACAGTATCGCCGCTACGTATGCATGACTCTAAACGTCTAGCGATCGCTACTAAAAAATCATCCCCTATTCCATGCCCGAAGCGATCGTTAATCTCTTTGAAGTTATCTAAATCTAAAAACAAAACTCCAAAATAATAATCGCTTTTGCGTTTGCTACGTTCAATCGCTTGTTTTAGTCTGTCTAGAAACAATATACGATTTGGTAATTCTGTCAATCCATCATAGAAGGCATTGCGGATCAGTTGTGCCTCTGTTTCCTTACGTTTAGTGATGTCTTGAAAAACCAAAACTGCACCAGTAATATTGCCATCCCGATCCCGTATGGGTGCAACGTTATCCTCTATTGGTATTTTTTTCCCATCTTTGCTAATTAGCGTACAGTTTTCCGGTAGATTGAAAATTTCACCTGCTTCGATTACATCTACAGCTAAATTTTCAATTGCTTCTCCGACATCTTTATCAACTAAGCTCACAACTTCGACTAAATCTTTACCTAAAGCTTCGCTTTGTTTCCAACCAGTGATAATTTCTGCTGTTGGATTCATCATTTGAATGGAACCATTTGCATAGGTGACAATCACTGCACGTCCCATACTATTAATAATCGCTGTCAGTCTCTGTTTTTCCTCTTGTAATGTCTTTTCACTCTGGTATTTATACAGAGTCATTTCAATTACAAAATGTAAATCACTTTTAAGAAATGGTTTGATTATATAGTTAAAAGGCTGAATTAATTGTTTTTTCTGTAATACTTTATATTCGGAGCGATTTATGATATGTACAACAGGTATCTGGAAATCATTTTCAATAATATCTACTACTTCCACACCGTTAATTTCCCCAGCTAGGCAGATATCAATTAATACTAAATTTGGTTGAATTTCTGCTACCTTTTTTATTACCTCTTCACCAGACTCAGTTATTTCTGAAACGATATAGCCTAACTTTTGTAAAATTTTTTTGATATTTGAGGCTAGGGTTTTTTCATCCTCAACAACTAGGATTTTGCGGGGGAACATGTTACGATAGCCTGTTTGCTAAGGTTGAGATTTCGCTGTTACTATTAGCTAAATCTAAAATTCATAATATTATCATAAACAATCTCTCAATACCTTGCTAAATAGCAAACAACAGTTTATTTACATCTGATAATTTCTGTGTTTTCTGAAGTTAATCCGACGATTATATGCGGTTAGTATCAAGTTATTAATACCGTAAATAAATCATGAGCAATCAGAAATCTATATTTACAAACATGCAATAATTATCTTGATAAAAACTAGAACCATTCAGTATAGTATTTATCCAAAAACTAATCAAGAATCCAATTTCACAAATTCACAGCATAGTAATTTATCATTTCCTCCTTTTGAAGTGGGTTTTGAGAGAGAAACTTGTAAGGAGCTAAGCAGTAGAAGAAGGGCATGAATCATCTATAGCAATACCAAATAATTGGTGAGATATTACATATTAGGGTTGTTGACTGTTAACCGTTGACAGTCAACAGTCAACACCAATATTTTTGACAACTGAAATAGGATTGCTATATTTGCAAGCTCCAGCTAAACCCTTGTTTTTGCTGGTTTATGGGTGTCGATGTCTAAAACACGGTTTGCGTTTTAGAGATCGGACTTACTTTTAGTGAGTTCAATGCTGATTTTGCCACTAAAGTCTGGAATTGGTGCGCCAGGTTTGGTGAGAATGACTTGGACTTGTGTGATGCGATCGTACTGTTGGAGGATAGAATCTGCAATTACCGTTACAAGCTTCTCCACCAAAGCGAACTTAGAAGTTTTCACAAGATGTTGTACTAAGCTAATGACGCTGCGATAATCTAAAGTGTCTTCGATGGCGTCAGTCTTAGCCGCTGGGGAGATATCCAACCATAACCTCACATCAACCTCAAACCATTGTCCTAGCACCTGTTCTTCTGGCAGATACCCAGTGTAGCCATAGCCGCGAATTCCTGTTAAATAAATGCAGTCCATAAAAGTTTGAGAGCAAATTGTGTGCATTTTGTAGAAAGTGTAGTTGCGACGTTGCCATCCTTCCCAAAGTTGAATCAATTGGTGTCAACCTAGTAGTTCGCTTTCGTGACTTGGCTCTTTAAAGGGGAAAGGGGAAAGGGGAAAGGTTTTAAATCCCTTATCGTTTAACCCTTTCCCCAGTCCTCACCCAGCAAAGATGACTTGCCAGAGTACTAGCTTTAGGGAAAGCAGCTTTTGAGCCTTGGAGGTTCAAAAACCGAGCCTTGGACGTTTCCCGATCCCACTTTCCAAGACGGATTGTAAATTGAATTTTCCCAAACAAAATCTAAAATTTAAGATTGTTTTATAGCTATGTTTGATTTGATGCCGATCGCCTTTAAAAATGTTAATCAACTTTGGGCTTATATCTTAACAGAGACGCTAAAGCAGCTGGGATTGACTTGTGCTATTATTTGCCCTGGTTCGCGCTCCACACCCTTAGCAGTGGCCTTTGCCCAACAAGCACCAGAAATTGAAGCAATTTCCATCCTTGACGAACGCTCTGCCGCTTTTTTCGCCTTAGGACAAGCCAAAGCAAACGGACGCCCTGTGGCAGTTGTTTGCACCTCTGGTACAGCCGGAGCTAACTTTTTTCCAGCGGTAATAGAAGCTTCATATAGCCGCGTACCACTGTTGGTATTAACCACCGATAGACCCCCAGAATTGCGAGATTGCCACTCTGGCCAAACGATAGACCAGTTGAGATTATATGGCAACTACCCAAATTGGCAAGCCGAGTTAGCCTTACCCTCTGCTGATAGAGGAATGTTAGCTTACCTGCGGCAAATGGTAATTCATGGCTGGGAAACAACACAAATCCCCACAAAAGGCCCGGTACATTTAAATATTCCCTTTCGCGATCCTTTAGCACCCGTTCCCGATGGAACTGACTTAAGTTTTTTACAATCCCATTTCCACCCTGAAGACTTCTTTGCAGGAATCGCAAACATTACCCAATGCCCCATTCCCCATACCCTATTCCCCATTCCCCAAGAATGGAAACAATGCGATCGCGGCATTATTATTGCAGGTGTAGCCCAACCGCAGCAACCACAGGAATATTGTAGAGCGATCGCTCAATTGTCCCAAACTCTCAAATGGCCTGTTTTAGCAGAGGGACTTTCCCCACTGAGAAATTATGCCGAACTCAACCCCTATTTAATTTCCACCTATGACCTGATTTTGCGAAATCAGCAACTAGCCAAACAGCTAGCACCGCAAATGGTAATTCAAATAGGAGAAATGCCCACTAGTAAAGAATTACGTAGCTGGATAGATACAACCCAACCCCAACGCTGGGTAATCGACAACAGCAACCAAAACCTCGACCCTTTGCACGGGAGGACAACCCATTTGCGGATGACACTAGAACAACTGGCTGTTTGGGTAGACAAGGGAGAGGGGGGAGAAAATTCTTCCTTGTCACCCTTGTCTTCCTTGTCCCCCTTGTCCCCCTTATCTTCCCCCGACTACCTCCGCCAGTGGTGTGCAGCAGAAGCGCAAGTGAGAACAGCTATTGAGCAAACTATGGGGAATATGGAGGAATTATTTGAAGGGAACGCAGCGTGGTTAATTTCTCAAACGCTACCGCCAGGAACGCCGCTGTTTATTGCCAATAGTATGCCTGTGCGGGATGTGGAGTTTTTCTGGAAACCGAATAATTTAAAAGTGCGATCGTATTTTAACCGTGGTGCAAATGGCATTGATGGGACATTATCCACAGCTTTAGGAATTGCCCATCGCCAACAAAGTAGTGTAATGCTAACAGGAGATTTAGCTTTGTTGCATGACACCAACGGTTTTTTAATCCGCAATAAATTTGTGGGACATCTGACAATTGTGTTAATCAACAATAATGGCGGTGGCATTTTTGAAATGTTACCGATTGCCAAATTTGACCCACCATTTGAAGAGTTTTTCGGCACTCCCCAAGATATTGATTTTGCTCAGTTATGCGCTACTTATAATGTGCAGCATGAATTAATTAATTCTTGGGAACAGTTGCAGCAAAAATTAAACCCGCTTCCAACAACAGGAATTCGGGTTTTGGAATTACGGACAAATCGTAAGGCTGATGCCAAGTGGCGACAAGAGAAGTTAAAGGAGTTTGCGACAGATATTGTGATTTAACTCTCCCTAAATAAAGTTGAGCTTCGTTAAGCCGCCCTAGTAATCAAACAGCTTAATTTAATTAAATACCTTTTTCATCTAAAAGGTTTTTATATTTGCCATAAACCCTTGTTAACTAAATTAGGTAAATAATTGAGATATTTTGTAAGACTATGAGTTTTACCAACACAAGATGTAGCATCTTCATTTATTATTCTTGAATGATATTCTTTAATTGGTTTACGTCCACAAGGATTATTACCTAGTGGTCTATCGCATTAATTTTGAAGGTTAAGAAAACGAACCACAAAGGACGCAAAGAGCGCAAAGGAAGAAAAATTAAGAATGAGTTTACCCCTCGTAACTAATGCGATAGACCACTAGTTCAGCTAATTTAAGTGTATGACGAGTAGCTTTTGCTTTCGATCCAGACAAGAAAGCAATATTACTTGTAGCTAGTAACAAAGCAGGGATAAGTGAAAAAAGATTTTACAAGCAACTTATTGCAAAGGCAGATAAACGATTTGACTTTCATATTGAGGATTTGAAGTCAAAAGGAGAATCAAGTTATGGCAAAAAAACTGAGTGATATAATGGCACAACTCCCACCTGCACGTCGAGCAAAAATTGAAGCCCACGCTCAAGAGCTTATTGCTGAAAACATGACGCTTCAAGATATTAGAAAAGCCAGAAAGTTAACTCAGGAATCTATGGCAGAACAATTAGGAATTCGTCAAGATAGTGTCTCTAGGCTCGAAAAACGTGCAGACCTTTTGCTTTCTACATTGCGTAGTTATGTAAAGGCTATGGGAGGAGAGCTAAAACTTGTAGCAGAATTTCCTGATAGACCTCCTGTGATTATTTTTACATTAAGAGAATTAGACGATCGCTCTTTTGAAATAGAAGTAGAATAAGCGATCGTCCTTCTCCTTTGCATTAAATTTACCCGCTTACTTACCTTCTAACCACCCTTCTAAATCAGCAAGTGTAGAGAAATCGAACAAAGCATCACCTAAAGCTTCCAACTGTTCCACTGATAAACCTTGAATTTGGGACACAACTGCATCTGCAAGATTACCGACGCGACGATTTAATTGTCGTAAAACGATCGCTCTTTCTCCTTCAATCTTTCCTTCAATCTTTCCTTCCTCTCGTCCTTGTTCCTTCGCTTCCACAATAGCCCGTGGTTCTTCCAAATTTAGCCCCAACATAGTTTCAATCTCCTCTCGACTCAGGTTAGAAAACTTGTAAACAATAATCGTTGTCACTAAATCAATTATCGCTTGCTCTGATTGTTGCCGTGCTTGTTCCAGCAAAAACCGTGCCCCTTCTACTGCTTCAGTTTCAGCAGTCACATTTGTTAGCAACATTAGACCCAATCCCAAAGGTTGTTGTCGTAAATCTCCCAACTCATCGAGATAAACTCGCCTGACTTGTCCACTCTCCAGCAAAGCACGGTGAATTGTTAAATTTGATGGTTCCAGACTGCGAGAAGGAAAAATCAGCACTCCAAACCAGTCATCGTAACGAATAGAGTGACGGTAGAGAAACAAAAACAATTCGCTAAAGAAGCGATGATATAAATCTTCGTCCTTCTGAAACTGGACTTCAGCAAAGAAAACAACTTTAGAAACTGCATTGGCGGGAGGTAGAAATACTCCATCAATGCGAAAGGCCGTTTCTTTAACCTCAACCGATTCAAACTGATACTCTGCTGCTTGTGGGGGTGGTTGGTCTACTAACTCAAACAGCAATCCTGGAAATTGCTTGAATAATTTGTAGAAGATCGAGTCCCGTCGCATTTTCGTCGCTAATGAATTACCAGCCCTGATTGTAAAGCTTGAGACATTAATCTTAGCGTAGGCGTAGCTCACCGCAGGTATCGCAACTCCCCACGTCCGCGATAAAATTCTCGAAGCAACAGCACACTCCATACCAATGCAAATCAACTGGGAAACTGCCAAAACCTACGAAGATATCCTGTATCAAAAAATCGATGGCATTGCAAAAATCACCATTAACCGCCCCCACAAACGCAATGCTTTCCGCCCTAAAACTGTCTTTGAACTTTACGATGCTTTTTGTGATGCTCGTGAAGATACTACTATTGGTGTTGTCCTATTTACGGGATATGGGCCGCATACTGACGGTAAATATGCTTTCTGTGCTGGTGGCGACCAAAGCGTGCGGGGACATGCTGGTTATGTGGATGATAGTGGCGTCCCTCGGTTGAATGTGCTGGATTTGCAACGCTTGATTCGTTCCATGCCCAAAGTAGTAATTGCTTTGGTAGCTGGATATGCGATCGGTGGCGGACATGTCCTACACTTGATTTGTGACCTCACCATTGCCGCCGATAACGCCATTTTCGGACAAACTGGGCCGAAAGTCGGCAGTTTTGATGGTGGTTTTGGCGCTAGCTATCTCGCTCGCATTGTAGGGCAAAAAAAAGCTAGAGAAATTTGGTTTCTTTGCCGTCAATATAATGCACAACAAGCTTTAGAAATGGGATTAATCAATTGCATTGTCCCAGTGGAACAATTAGAAACTGAAGGTATTCAATGGGCGCAAGAGATTTTAGAAAAAAGTCCCATCGCAATTAGATGTCTCAAAGCAGCATTTAACGCTGACTGTGACGGACAAGCTGGTTTACAAGAACTCGCCGGCAATGCCACCCTACTGTATTACATGACAGAAGAAGGGTCTGAAGGCAAAAAAGCCTTTCTCGAAAAACGTCCGCCAGATTTTCGCTCTTTTCCTTGGTTGCCATAAAATTGCAAAAATCGCACCTTCCTGAAGGGTGCGATTTTTGTAGATGTCAATGTTTACAGCACTAAAAATCTTAAAAACAAATTTTATTTTAAGCAGACTAGGAACTTAGTCCAGTAATAATGAGTGACTAAATAAGCACAGCTTCAGTTTTAGCTTCTTAGGAATTAGAAACAGCTGTTTCCTCTACAAGAGCAAGAGCAGCATGATCTAAATCTGAGACAAAGGATTGAGAAGAGGCTAAAACTGGTTTTGCATCTGGCAAACCCCAAGCATCCTCTAAAGTTTCCCAAGAAGGTGCAAAGGGTGGGATCGCCAGAGCGCAAGCTTTCCAGCTTGCTTGAACTGGCGCTCCCAATTGCTGACACGTTCCGCCACGACGGCCTTCTGGCTGGTAATGGCGGCAATATCTACAGGCAGATGCTAAAGATTTAATAGGTTTCATTTGGGTTCATCATTAGTGCCGTTTATGGCTGAATTTCACCCTTATATTTTGCTTCTATATATAAAGAGGTACGAAAGGCTAAAAATCATTATTTACTCTAGGTTTCAGCGATCCCAATGAAAAAATAAATTTTAGAATATTTTTATATTCCTGTTATATTTTTCAATGTTTTATGGAGTGGATACCTATAGATTTTGGCTAAAAGTTATTAGGGATCAATGTTAAAAGTAAGATTTTTGATTTCTCGATTGTTTTAATTTCTTCCTTAAGGATAGCTGAAGCTTGATAATTAGAGATATTATGGTGTGCTTTTACATGGCACTCGGCACATTTTAGCAGTAATAACTTCCCAGTCATCAGTCATCTGTCATCTGTCACCAGTTAACAGTCTACACTCCATCTAACTTAGTAGTTGAATTTATTGGCTTGAAAATTGCTTAGAAGCACAGATGCAACAGACTGTCCAGCGCTGAAGTTCACCTGGTGGGGTGGGGGATTGACATTGGGGGCAAAGGGGTAAGCCATGCGATCGCTCTTGTACTAACTTAGTCCAATGACCAAAAGCTGCATTTGCATCTTGAATACTGGGTATAGTATCGGGGCTGCTGCTAATGCGATCGCCAAGGTAACTTGGATGTTCATGGGGCAAAATTGTTTGTTGCTGTTTTCTTTCCACAGATGAGTGCTGCCAGCCAGCAGTGGAAAAACGAATATCAACCAACGGCGTTGGCAGCTTTTGATTCAACTTTAAAAGCAAAGACGCCCGGCCAAAAGTCAGGTTTTGCGCCCAAGCTGCACTAGAAGTTGCTACCCACAAAACATCACGCTGAATCGATAACGGTCGAGTATGTCTAGCAGCTACAGGCCCAACAACCTCCGCCCAACACTTAAGCAAGCGTTGAAATGGTTGCTCCTGCCATTTAGCCTGCTTTTCTAGGATGCCTAAAATATCATTAACTGATTTGAACGACATTGTTAAAACGTAGGGAGATAAGGGGCAGGGGAGATGAGGAGTGTGGGGAGTGTGGGGAGTGTGG
>NZ_JACKZU010000282.1:0-10725 GCF_014222165.1 Nostoc sp. 2RC | reverse complement strand
GGTCTTGTCTATGTGTTGCATTATTTTTTCAAATTGGTATAAACTATGGTTCGACTGCTATATACCAATTCTGTGATTAATTCGACAGTAACAATTGCAGGACTGATGGGAGTGATGTTTTTGCGCTTGCTACAGTGCATTTGAAAAATTTTAAGTATGAGGGAATCCAGGAGTTACGCAAAAATAACGTAATTTACTCATTACAAGCGATATCGCACTAACTTGCTTCCCTACACTGCGTTTCCATCGCAATGATAATACTGATATTCCTAATAACCGCACCTTTACGGACGGACAACACTACTATTGCAAAGATTAAAACGTCTTAACATTTCGTTACACTAAAGACATCGAGAGAAAAGCAAACCTCTCGCAGTTGATATTAAAGGTGAACGACATGAATGGCACAATTCGCGTTGGTAATCTGTTCGGAATTCCCTTCTACATCCATCCATCGTGGTTTTTAGTTCTAGGTTTGGTAACTTGGAGCTATAGCAGTGGACTGGCGGCGCAATTTCCCCAATTATCTGGGGGATTAGCTTTGGTATTGGGATTGATGACAGCGCTGATGTTGTTCGCCTCTGTCGTCGCCCATGAACTCGGACACAGTTTTGTTGCTATCCGTCAGGGAATTGATGTCAAATCCATCACATTGTTTATATTTGGTGGTTTGGCAAGTTTAGAAAAAGAATCGAAAACTCCAGGTGGAGCTTTTTGGGTGGCGATCGCTGGCCCACTAGTTAGCTTACTACTCTTCGGTATCGTCACAGCAATTGGTGTTACTACCTCTGTATCGGGGCCGCTAGCTGCAATTCTCGGTGTTTTGGCTGCTGTTAATTTGGCATTAGCGCTGTTCAATTTAATTCCTGGCTTGCCTTTGGATGGTGGTAATATCCTCAAAGCTATTGTTTGGAAAATCACAGGCAATCCTTATAAAGGTGTAACTTTTGCCAGTGCAGTTGGTCAAATCTTTGGTTGGGTAGCAGTTCTTTCCGGTATACTTCCCCTACTATTATTCGGTAGTTTTGCTAACTTCTGGAACTTGTTAGTTGGTTTCTTCTTGTTGCAAAATGCTGGGAATGCGGCTCAATTTGCCAGAGTCCAAGAAAAACTCACAGGTTTAACTGCTGAAGATGCTGTAACTGCTGATAGCCCGATTGTATCTGCTAATTCCACCTTAAGAGAGTTTGCTGATGAAGCGCTTGTAAGCGGACAAAATTGGCATCGGTTTTTAGTGACTGATGATGAAGGACAATTAGTAGGTGCGATCGCAACTGATAATTTACGAACCATTCCTACAGCACTGTGGTCAGAAACTCAAGTTAAACAAGTAATGCGACCAATTGCAGAATCAACCACAGTCCAATCACATCAACCTCTAGTAGAAGTTATCCAACTACTGGAACAACAAAAAATCTCTGTGCTTCCTGTAATTCGTGAAAATGGTGTGCTGGTGGGAATCTTAGAAAAATCTGCAATTATCCGACTGTTGCAAAGCGAAACCCAACCTAACCCTGCATAGTCTTGTTTAAAAAAACATTCTCTCTTCAACCTCCCTCAGAAATTCTGAGGGACTTTTTTTGTGAATTGTATGGCAATTTTGACTTTGATATCACAAGGAACTATTTACTTGGTAAAAAGTCTACAAAAATCACAAAAAACAATTCCCTAAAGAATTTTTTTGGCAATTGCAAAGTAGATAATTTCAAAAATTAAAGGATTTTCTCCGAGATATCAAATATATTCCGAGCAAAGATAGACCCACTATTGTTGTAGGTTCTGGTATTGTTTTAATTCTGGCATAAACAGATGTTGTAGTTGTACCTCCTTCAAGTGCTTGAATACTGAACTGAGGAACATCTGGATTAAAGCCGATGAGTTCAAGTGTGTATTTATCACCTGCAAAGGTGAAAGTTTTGTAACTTAAGTTCGTGTCTAGAAATACAAAATCCGCATTTGCTTCCGGCGGGTTTGTTGCGATATTCGGTGTATTTACCAAACGAAAGTCGAAGTCAAAAGCTTGGTTGATTCCCACGGGAGAACTGAGGGATAGATTGAGATTTAAAGGTACAAATTCCACGCTTGTGCCTTTGAGTACTGTTTCGTTAAAGTACTTCAACTCCCCTATTTTAAATGCAGAGTCAGTGTTTCCTGAAAAAGAACTTCCATCAAAAATCAGTTTATTTGGAAGTGTTGATGGTGCAGAAGCTTCACCCCAAGTAAATGTATTGGTTCCCACACCTGTAAACGTGGGGTTGGTATCAAGGCTTCCTGGAGTTGGTACTCCCCATGTACCGTTGGAAATACCAGAAAAAGAAAAAGCTTGTGCTTGACCAGAAAAGCCGAACGCTGTGGTCGCAGTCACAAAAAAACTAGATACGGCAGTTGCAACAACTAAACTTTGCTTCATAAATTTAGGTTTCAATTCTCACCCTGGAGCTGCTCTCAAGTAAGTCTCCAGTCTACCGTAGTAAATTTACGCAAAATGTGCCAATATCTTTTTGTAGTTTTCATGAAGTGTTTATATGTTTTTTTTTGAATCTTGTTGAGTAATTTATATTTATCAAACCTACTTTATGGATTTTGCAAATATTTGTTTACTTTCTGATTTCCATCGCATACCTTATAACCAAAAACCAAATTCACTATAATAGCACTTATCAATTTAATATCAAGTTAGCATGAGATTTAATAATAACAGAGGAGCAAAAAATTCATAATTTTGAATTACGAATATTCTGCTCCTAATTTTGGAATTCTCAATTTGTGAATTAACTTAGGGACTTCCAACTAAAAAAATATTCCGTAGAAGACTGTTCACAGTTAACAGTCAACAGTCAACACTTTAACCGGAATAATTTATTTTTTGGAGTTCACTTATGGCGCAAGGGCATTACCGCGAAGTAAGCTAGCAATAGTTTTGGCGGTAATTTTTAATTGGGTGATGGGATTAGCCGGAACAACGGTTTTATAAAGATAGCTATCAAATGTTAGCCGCTGTACATCCAGGTCATCGCACATTTCCACAAAGGCTTCGCGGGTGGCGTCGGAACGGTAGAAGACGGTTTGTAGAATGTCCAGGACTTTGTAAGTGAGTCCGTATTTTTTATCCCAACGCTTCAAGTAAATCTTGAGGTCATCTTCTGTGGGAATGCGGTTTCCATTGTTAGATACCTCGACAATGGTTTCGGCACACATCCGCCCAGATTTAGCAGCAAAATAAATACCTTCGCCAGAAGACTTGGTAACGTAACCAGCAGCATCTCCCACTAAAGCGATGCGACCGACAACACGACGGGGACGGGGATGTTCGGGAATGGGGTGGGCTTCTACTTTGATGATTTTACCGCCTGCTAGTTTCTCAGAAGCACGGGCGCGAATACCAGCTTGTAACTGTTTGATGCTGGCTTTGTTAACGTGCATTGTGCCAGTACCGACAGCTACGTGGTCATATTTGGGGAAAACCCAAGCGTAGAAGTCTGTGGAAACATCATTGCCGACATACATTTCCGCCAGGTCGTTGTAGTATGCCATTTTGTCTTCGGGTAGGCGAATTCGCTCTTGGAAAGCGATCGCATAATTATAATCCCCGGCACCCATTTCTTTGGCAACCCGCGAATTTGCCCCATCAGCGCCAATAATCAAATCCACTTTCAGGGTTTTGGCAACACCTTCTGCACCAGTTTCCGTATGGTCAACGTAATGGATGGTGTAGGGTTCGGTATTGTTTGCTGGTATATCGAGTTTATGAACAGTGGCATTAATTAAATTTGCACCTAGTTTTGCCGCACGATTCCGCAAAAAGCCATCTAGGACTTCCCGGCGGCACATTCCTATGTATTCTTCTTCATTTACCAAATTGATATCAACTTCGCGGTTGGAAGGGGAAATCATTTTCATCTTCCGCACGCGGCGATCGATAATCTCTGGTGGTAAGTCAAATTCATCCACCATACACAGGGGAATAGCGCCCCCACAAGGCTTTGCATTGTCTAGCTTCCGCTCAAACAGGTAGGTTTCAATCCCAGATGAAGCCAATGTTTGGGCGGCAGAAGAACCAGCAGGGCCTGACCCAATAACAGCAACCCGTAGTGTCAAAGGTCTTTCTCCCAATCTTCACATTTACCGAGAGCATACTACCACGGTCTTTCGGCTGATTTGCCGCTTTACCTCCAGGTTTTGACTGAAATGCAATATTCCTTAACTTTTTGATACAAAAAGCGAAATTGTTAATCCAAAATTTGCTTTAGGGAACTCCAAAAAATCAAAACAGCCGTTTGAAGTTGCTCAATGATGAACAACAGTTGCTTAAAATCGCCAGAACTGATCAACGCACTTGTAGACTATTGGCTGCAAACGCTGGAATATTTATTTTTGAAGTTCCTGACCTAAAAGCGATAAGTAAAACAACCGGACTAATGCTAATCGTTGTAAGGTTGTGGGTCAAGAATCTCTATTTCGCTAGGTGATACTTCCCTAATTCCACCAGTTGGATACAAGTCTTCTGAATTGAGAATTTCAACAATTATTTTAGAACCTTGACTACCTAATTGATATCCACCAAAAACTGCATATTCACCTGTAGCCTTGATTTTCAAAATCAACTTGTAAACTTGCCCAGAAGGACTAATAGCTTTGTACTCTCCACCTAACATTCGTTTCTCCTGATTCAAACAATCTTTCCCTAATCGGGTCAATAATCTCTATTTCACTCAGCGATACTAGTCTATCTCCACCTGTTAGATATAAGTCTTTGGGATTTGGATTCAGAATTTTAGCCCTGATTTTAGAACCTTTACTATCCAATAGATGTCCGCCAAAAACTGCATATTCACCTGTACTTTTAATTCTAAAAATTAAATCATCAACTTCTGCTAAAGGTCTAACAGCTTTGTCATTTTCACTCTCTAGCTGCTTTTGCTTTTTTAAAAGCTCTCTGAGCAAAATTACAGCTTGCTTATTATCTTTTGGTAGAAACTTAGGCAACCAATATGAAGCTTTATTTACTGACTCAGGGTTTTCTGATAATTTGTGAGAAAGGATAGCTATAACTCGACGGAAGCCAAGACGTGGGAGTAAATACTTTAGCCAAAGTTCTATGTCACTAGCATTTGCTTTCTCTAGTCCTTGGTCAAACAAAAGCTCAAAGTATCTTTTGTTCTTGAGTACGGCATTAGCTAACTTGAGACCTATGACAAAATTTCGAGCTAAAATGGCGTTTATCTCATCGAACTGAGCTTCTTCCCCTAAACTCATCAGCCTCCGTTGTAAAGCCTTATAATCTTCAAAATTTATATCAGTCATAAATCGGTTAGTCATATTTTTTGTAGATTGATATTTGATGACGTTTTCGATCCGACTTAAGTAAATGCTGATGTCACTTGCAATGTTTTATTTATCCTTGCATAGACTATTGTGTCTTAATCACGATTTCAAGCTTTTAAAGCTACCAGCCTCAAAAAATTCTTCGGGTAAGCCTGCATTGTTCATAAACTCAGGAGAAGGCTGATAATGTCCTGACTCGTTAGTCCACTTACGAAGAATGCCTCTGTTATTGCGTCCTGAAAAGTAGATTTGACCAGCGTATTTTACATCCCTTCCCATTGCTAAATCTATATGACCAATTCGTTTATCTCCAACCGTCGTACTAACTCTATGAATGAACACTATTCCTTCTAAAGTAACAACAAAATTATAGACTCCTGATGCAGTGCGTTCTTCTCCTTTCGATCTTACCTCTCGCCACTTTCCTTGCTTGAAAACAAGCCGCGATCTTTGGATGGTTCTTGGCAAATCTTTGGGAAACAGGTTAGGGAACTTTTTCAATCCCCAGGCTCCTCACAGTTTGATATCCTTTAATATCCTAATTTAATCAAAACATGTCTTTTAAACCCATTCCTTCTAAAGATGAGAAACGCTTTTGAGAGCGTTAACCGTCAACAGTCAATAGTAAGTGCTTTCATCACATCGCCTTTTAGGGATTGGATCATGGTAGGTGTGCTACTGAGTTTAGTTTTCTCGATTGCACCAGGACTTATCAGAGCTAAATCTTATTCATCCAAAAATAATTATGTATGGTATATGTAAGACACAGTAACCCTAGCAAGGAACTGTAGATTTAGTTGCAGAGGTACAGCGGCAGTGGGCATTGTAGTTGAGAACGTCTCCAAACAATTCGGGAGTTTCAAGGCAGTAGATCAAGTCAGTTTGGAAATTAAGAGTGGTTCGCTAGTTGCGTTGCTTGGGCCATCGGGATCTGGTAAATCTACTCTGTTGCGGTTAATAGCAGGTTTAGAAATGCCAGATAGTGGGAAAATCCTGCTAACCGGCAAGGATGCGACATATCAAACTGTGCAAGAGCGAAATATTGGATTTGTTTTTCAGCATTATGCTTTATTCAAGCATTTGACTGTGAGGCAGAATATTGCTTTTGGTTTAGAAATTCGCAAAGCCAACCCGAAGAAGATTAAAGGGCGTGTAGAACAGTTACTAGAATTAGTACAATTAACTGGATTAGGCGATCGCTATCCATCACAACTGTCTGGGGGTCAAAGACAACGGGTAGCCTTAGCTAGGTCACTGGCTGTAGAACCGGAAGTTTTATTACTGGATGAACCCTTCGGCGCACTTGACGCTAAAGTCCGCAAAGATTTACGGGCGTGGTTACGCAACCTCCACGATGAAGTACACGTTACCACGGTTTTTGTGACCCACGACCAAGAGGAAGCAATGGAAGTCTCCGATGAAGTTGTGGTGATGAATAAAGGGCGAGTGGAACAGGTGGGAACACCAGCAGAAATTTATGATAATCCTGCCACTGCATTTGTAATGAGCTTCATCGGCCCGGTCAACGTATTGCCTAGCAATTCCAGGATTTTTCAAAGTAGTGGATTTGATACACTCCATCCCCAAGTATTTTTGCGTCCCCAAGACGTGATTTTAGAAACCACTGCTAACGGTGCTACTACACCTGCTATAGTAAGTCGCTTGATACATTTGGGTTGGGAAATTCAGGTAGAATTAACTTGCGATGACGGGCAAGTAGTGACGGCGCATTTAACACGCGATCGCTATAATCAATTACAGTTAGAGCCAAAACAGCGGGTATATGTAAAGCCAAAGGATGCCAAGTCCTTTCCAGTGTCTTATTCAATTTAGAATTTCGCCAGTTTGTTATAGCAGTCAATAGGAAATAGGCAATAGGCAACAGGCTTGCGAAAGTCTCTTGGTGTTGGGATTTTATATCATGTCCGGTTGAAGACTTATCATTAGGACTGACGCGGCGAAGTGGGGACGCTCTTACGCGGAGTATTTTTTTGATAAGTGATTAGGCGGACATAATATTACGAACAGTTTCAACTGCCATAACGCTCAAAATCCCAGGCTAATAGCTGAATTTCACGGTTATTCTGGCAATACGATTCTGATAATCAGTATGAACTTCCCTTGTGGTCTGGGAAAAGGTTAAGGGGTAAGGGGATTTGGATGTATTTGAAACCTTTCCCCTTTGCCCTTTTCCCGACTTATGCAAGAAGTCTAATAATAGGGGGTAACATTTCCAAAACTGTAATACTTAAATCTGGAAATTCTAGGGGTGAAATAGTCGCATTTTCTTCTAAAGTCACTTCACTTTGATAGCCATCTTGAGTTGGTTCTCGAAAAACGCGCAATTGACGGCTAACCACATCTAACACCCAATAATCTATAATTCCCGCTTGAGAATATGCTTTAGCTTTAGTTTCACAGTCTAATTTCAGACTGCTATCTGCTACTTCAATAATTAGATAAACTTCTTTTGGGGTGGGATGATGGTCTGCGTAGTCTAGGGGATCTACTTTCACTACAGCAATATCCGGTTCTGGTTCAGAACGTTCATTTAACTTTACTGGGTCTTGAACACATATAAAAGCCCGATTCCTTAAACTATTTTGCAGCAATCTATCTGTTCTATTCACTGCTGACCGATGAGCTGTTCCTTTCGCAATCATCCAAATTATTTTTCCTTCCAGAAGTTCCACGCGTTCATCTGCACCAAAAATCCCAGCCTCAGCCATCCGGTGGTATTCTTCAACTGTCCACAGGCGAAGTTTCAATGTCGATTCTGTGTTTTGCATAGCTTGTTTTGCAACTGTGAAGAGTAATTAGTATATTAGCATTTTTAATTTGACAAAATAATAATAGTATGCTTATTTAACAGGAGTTAGAATACAGAATACTTCATCCATAAATCGAGGCACAGAGAACGCAGAGGAAACAGAGGAATAAAAGTTTGAAAAGTTTTTTTCGTAAATTCTACCATCCTTAACTTGGCTATAAAAAGCTTCTGAATTCAGAATTCTGAATTCTTACTGTTCTAAAATTTGAATTTCATCAAGTTGATTAATCACCACATCTGCACCTTTAACGTTATCTAAATTACCCACCCAAGTGATTCCAATGCAGCCTGCGGCTTTGGCATCACGCGCCATTTGCATATCACCAACGGAATCACCCACCATCAACGTAGCGCTTGGTTGGACTCCTAAAGCTTGACAAGCTTGCAAAAATAAAACTGGGTCTGGTTTACTCGGCCCTTCATCAACTCCCATTTCTAGCTGGATATAATCACTTAATTGGTGATGAGCTACGAACTGTTTTACTTCATCATTTGTTGCTGCTGAGAGTATACCAAGTTTGATACCAGCTTCGTGTAGATATTTTAATATTTCCAAACTGCCCACAAACAGAGGTGAAGGAGTTTGTCCAACGTATTTTTCTGCTTCATCTAAAGCTTGACGAGCTATTTTTAAAGATTCAAACCATCCCTTTCCAGTTTCAGCAATGTAGGCCGCAGTAGCAATTTCTGTTTCCCGGCGACTCGCCACTGACACTATACCTGCTGGGTCAAGGATATTGCCATTGACCCCAAATGCCATTAATAGTGGTTCCCCTATACCGGGAAATTGAGCATCTATCAATCTCGCTGCCTTTTGTGCGAGCGATCGCAAGAACGTTTCTGAGTCTTCTAGAGTACCATTCTTGTCAAACAAAATCGCTTGAACATTATAAAAAGTGACGTTTCTACATTTAATAGCGATCAAAATATTTCACCCCACTTAGTTTATTTAAAAGTTAAGAGTTAGGAGGTAGGAGTTAGGAATTAGGATTGATCTGAATTCAAAAATATAGCATTGTACAAACAAGGCATGAAATTCATGTATTGAAATTTGAAACTTCTTGCCTCTCAATTCACATTAGACATGAGCTATCATAACTCATACCTCCTAACTCCTAACTCCTAACTCCTAACTCCTAACTCCTAACTCATACCTCCTAACTCCTAACTCCTAACTCCTAACTTTCACCCATTCCTCACATAAAAAAAGAGGGAAAAACCCTCTTTTAACAAAGCTTTGATACTCTTAATTCAAGATAGTAAGAATATAAATCTATTATTCTTCGATCGCTGCGGGAATTTCGTCTTCTGTTGCTGCGGGAATTTCGTCTTCAATAGCTGGAGGAATCTCGTCTTCGAGTTCAGTTGCTGGTGGAATTTCTTCCTCTGCTACAACTTCCACAGCTCCACCAGAACCAGCAGTACTACCTTGCTGCTTAGCTAGCAGTTGTTCGCGATACTTAGCAGCCATTTCTTCTGCTTTATCGTAAACCAAATCCCGGTTTTTAATCATATCACCAGGTTCCGGTTCTAACTGCTTGGTAGATAGAGAAATCCGACCTCTTTCTGCATCCAAATCAATGATCATAACTTTCACTTCATCATTGACATTAAACACACTATGAGGTGTATCTATATGTTCGTGAGAAATCTCAGAAATGTGTAGTAGACCGCTAACGCCGCCGATGTCAATGAAAGCACCGTAGGGTTTGATGCCGCGAACTGTACCAATTACTACTTCGCCCACTTCTAGGCGGTTCATCTTGCGCTCAACTAACGCCCGACGGTGGGATAGAACTAGGCGGTTGCGTTCTTCATCTACCTCTAGGAATTTTAATGGTAGTTCTTCCCCTACCAATTCTTCTTTAGGTTTGCGGGTGCTGATGTGGGAACCAGGTATAAAACCACGTAATCCCTCAATTCTTACCAACGCACCACCGCGATTTGTGGCAAATACGCCAGAACGAACGGTAGCGTCTTCTGCTTGCAGCTGGCGCACGCGTTCCCAAGCCCGCATATATTCAATACGGCGAATGGAAAGAGTTAACTGACCATCTTCATTTTCATCGGTGAGGATGAAAAATTCCCGCGTTTCATTTGACTGTAAAACTTCTTCCGGGGCATCGACCCGGTTAATAGACATTTCCTGTATGGGTATGTATGCTGCTGTTTTAGCACCAATGTCAATCAGAGCGCCGCGCGGCTCTATACTGAAAACGGTTCCTGGTACAATATCTCCAGGGCTAAAATGGTAGTCGTATTTGTCAAGTAGAGCAGCGAAATCTTCGTGAGTAAATCCAATTTCTGTAGCGGTTAAATTCTGATTGACCATGCTGATTTAGTTCCTGGTTTTAGTCTCCGTAAAGGTTGTGTCACAAACGCGATGGTACATGCAACCGTCTTTGGGCAGTCCACACTTAACATCCTTTTTCATCCTAGCGCAGAAAAGCTAGTGTTAACACATATCAACTCCCAAGATTGGAAATTATATCACAATATTCAAACGATTGGGGAGTGGGGATTGATGGTTATCTGTGTGATTAGACTTCTAAGAGAAGTCGGGAAAAGGG
>NZ_JACKZU010000281.1:0-10802 GCF_014222165.1 Nostoc sp. 2RC | reverse complement strand
TCCCACACCTCCCACACCTCCCACACCTCCCACACCTCCTGCTTGCCCCATGCCCCATGCCCCATTCCCTTTTTCAATTCATTTCATTTCTAGACTCGCGTTGAGCAAGTATGTCATAAGTAAAAGAGGCTGTTAAATGCAAACTGATTTATGACTGCTGCTTTCAACACTAATGTTGGCTTCGCTTCCCGCTTGGTAAATGGCATACTGGCAATCCAACCTTTAGCTAATTTAGCCAAGCATCAAGCCAGACAAATGATGATTAAACGTGCCGAAAGAATTGGTGTACATTGGACGCAAGAAGTCGAAACACTACAGGCGCGTGATTGGAAATCCGATCTAGCTGAAGTTGAAAATCCCCAGATTTCTTACCCAGAATATTACCTGCGCCCATTCCATGCTTACGAAGGTGGAAATCTCAATTGGAAAGCTGCTTGGGAGCTAAAAGTTGCAGCTCGCACTGTTCACGCTGGAATTTGGCGGGATGCTGGAGCGCAAGGAGATGATAAACTGCGCCAAAGTTACCACGATATTCTGAAAGCGCAACTCCCCAATCAACCCCAAAATATTCTAGATTTAGCGTGCGGCGTGGGTTTGAGTACTTTTGCTCTGCAAGAACTTTATCCCCAAGCCCAAATCACAGGTTTGGATTTATCTCCTTACTTTTTAGCTGTTGCTCATTACAATGCTAGACAACGCCAAGCTAAAATTAATTGGCTTCACGCCCAAGCAGAATCCACTGGACTACCTAATGCTTCATTTGATTTAGTTTCGGTTTTCTTGATGTTTCATGAATTACCCCAGTCAGCAGCTCGACAAATTTTTGCTGAAGCAAGGAGAGTGTTGCGTCCTGGTGGTTACTTGGCAATCATGGATATGAATCCTAAATCTGAAGTGTACAAAAAAATGCCAGCCTACATTTTGACTTTGCTCAAAAGTACTGAACCATATTTAGATGAATATTTTGCTTTAGACATTGAGCAAGCTATCATTGAGGCGGGTTTCCAAACTCCTGTCATTGCTAACAATACCCCTCGTCACCGTACAATTATTGCCCAGGTGAGTGGTTGATTTATCTCTAGTTTTGTGGGCAGCAATACCACCCTTGCTGCTTCTAGGCTACTATTATTGTCGGATACCATTTGCCCCTCCTCTGCTCAAATTGCTGATGTTCTTTGTGTTTGGGGCAATATCTGGTATTTTGGCTCTGAGCCTGGAATGGATTTTTGAAAGTGTAGCTAACTCGGTTGTAAACTGGGATAGCGTTAAGCGATCGCTTCCAGGTATAGCCCTACGGCAGTTAATAGAAATAGGGCCAATCGAAGAAGGCTGCAAGTTGGCTGCCGTTGTTATCCCAATCTATCTACAACGCCAATATAGATTACATCTATCTAGCGTTCTTATCTTGACCATAGCCGTTGCCCTTGGATTCACTGCCGAAGAAAACTGGATTTATCTTTTCCACGGTACAGCATCAATTTTTGAACGTACTATTGGTACGCCAGTCCACGCTATGTTCTCTGCACCTTGGGGATATGCGCTAGGAATCTATATTTCCTCCAAGACTGGAAATCAAAACAAAAAATTTATTTTTAGGGCTTGGCTAAATTCTGTAATTTGTCATGCCGTGGTTAATGTCCTATCTAGTGCTTGGGGTTACTCACTACCACTACGTTTTTTGAGTTATGGTTTCTTCCCCTTCCTCTTGTGGATGTTTTGGCGATTGGAACAATTACTGCGAAAAGTTCAACGCAAACCTCCTATTATCTTAATTTCCGGCTATACACCCCAACAGCGTTACTGGCAAAGAAGTTTAGTACTGTTTGCCCTTGTGCTTGGTGGAAATGCAATTTTTGGGCTGTTTCTCTTAGCCAGAATTGTGAGTCCCTTGAATCCATCGACACTTCTGAGTTATGAAATACTGTGGTTTATACTTACTCGAATTTTGCTAAATCTATTTTTCGGATTTTTAGCATGGGGCATTTATCGATATTTACGACGTATCGCCCGTCGTCGGTATTTTTATTAAAATATGATTGAGAAAAATGCTAGGGGGCTTATATGCAAACAACTCCAGTGTGTTGGACAACTGCTGACCTAGAGTTCTTCTCTAATTGGGCATTGGGAGTAGTGAGTTAGGAGTTATTATTCTCCCCATCTCCCCATCTCCCCATCTCCCATGCCCCATACTAAACCTCTGCTAACACCAGTTCACTCACTGTTGCACTGATTGAATTTGCATCAGACTCAGTACAGTAGATTTCGCAGGAGTTATTGGGGCTTTCAAAGAGTTTAACTTTGTAAAGCTCAGATCCTAATTCTTGAATGGGCGATCGCAATATATTACTAATGTACAGCGCGATATTCTCACTGGTCGGTACGACTTCGGCAAAGTAAGGTATGTCTTCGTTGATGAAGGTGTGATCGAATAGTTCTACCACATCATTTTTGATAATCTGATTCAAACCACCCAAATCGACAATCATCCCAGTAGTTGAGTCAATCTCTCCTTTGACAGTAACTTCTAGGTAATAGTTGTGTCCGTGACCGTGGGGACGCGCACACTTACCATAAATCTGGGCGTTCTTTTCTTGACTGAGGTTGGGATCGGCTAGCCGATGGGCAGCGCTAAAGTAAGTACTCACGGTGAAATGAGTTTCAGTTCCGTTTTTGGCATAATCGGCCCAAAGTTCATGACTTTCAAACAGCCTAACTTTGTGTAATTCAACTCCCAATTTCTCGATGGGTGAAGTCAGTAAATGATGAATGTAAAGTGAAATATTTTCTGTAGTGGGAACAATTTCAGCGAAGTAAGGAATGTCTTTATTCAAGCACGAGTGATCTAATGGCTCCACCGCATAATCTTCCACTACTCGCTTTAGTGCATCCACATCTACAATCGCGCCAGTGCGTGGGTCGATTTTCCCTTTCACAGTGATTTCGAGATGATAGTTGTGTCCGTGAGTACGGGTGCATTTACCATATTTTTCCGGGCTAATATTAGGAGCTAACCTATGGGCAGCGCTAAAGTGAGTACTAATGGTGAGATATGCTTCCATTCCCTCTCCCGTGTAATCTGCCCAAAGTTCAGAGTTTTCAAACAACTGAACGCCGACTATAGGTAGGTGGGGTGCTAGGCGTTGCCAAATTACCCGTGCAATATTTTCAGTGGTAGGTAGAGTTTCTTGGAAATCTGTCCACACATCATTGAGATAAGAAAAGTCCAGTTGGTTGGTAACTTCTCGCTTGATGACATGTTTGACATCTGACAAATTTAACACCATACCATATTCGTCCACTTCTCCGCCCAAGGAAATTAATAAAACATAGTTATGGCCTTGTCCGGGAAATTTCGCTCTTACACCAAATTTCTCAATATTCTCAGCTTCACTCAGTTCTGGTAACCAATAACGATGACTTGCCGAAAACTGAGCGCGGCGATTAATAATGCATTTCATAAGTGTAGTGGCAATAAAACTTCAAAATTCTTAACCTTTCACTACTTCCAGCATAGACTAATTTCTGTGTCATTAGTCATTAGTCATTAGTAAATACCCAATGCCCCATGCCCCATGCCCAATGACGCCACTTGCTCCACTTGGGGAGACCCCAAGACCGCAGTGGCTCCCCCATACCCATTAACCTATTGATGCTTGTGCTTCACAGTGTAATCTCGAAGCTATGCGGAATAATTCTTGACCTGTATGTAAATAACGTTCATCGTAGTTCAAAGGAAAATAACCTAACTCTTCGAGTCCATCTGCTAATTGATCCAGGCTGTAGTACAGGTGAGCCGCTGTTCTTGCCAGACTAGGGGGATTGGGGAGAGAACGAAAAGTCATTTGTGCCTGTTTCAAGTCCTGGCGACAGGTTTTTAAGTATTCCTGAAATTCATCTAACAACTCATCATCAAAAGGATCGGCAGCTAATTGTTCCATTTGTTCTTCTAGGGAATAAATAATGGTACAAAGTAAGCGATTTACCGGTTGATAAACTTTACGCAGCCATTCTTCGACTTCTTCATCAGCATCCCGTCCTGTTTTGCGTGTTGCCTGGTAATGTTTTTGCGCTGATGCTGTACGCTGTTGGCGATCGCTTTCTAATTTTGGAGATTTATTTTGCAGTTGTTGGTCATAATGACGGCGATTTTGGTTATCGCCTAAAACCTCATAAGCTGCATTGATGCGGATAATCTCTTCGCGATCGGCTGTTTCTTGATTGCTATCAGGATGAAATAACTTTACCAAGCGGCGATAAGCTTGCTTAATCTCCGCTTGGCTTGCATTTGGACTAACTTTGAGAGTTTCGTAATGGTTAGAAACGTGTTTAGAATTCACCATTAATTCAATGTATCGTTAGCTGACGCTAGCGGCTAACTTGGTCTCCAAGTCTTGGAACAAGGGTGTACTTAGATACCTTTCTCCAAAACTAGGCTGAATCATCACAATTAAACGTCCTTGATTCTCTGGACGTTGAGCCACGCGAATTGCTGCACACAAAGCTGCACCACTGGAAATTCCAGATAGGAGGCCTTCTTCTTTTGCTAAACGCCGACTGTAAGCGATCGCTTCTTCATCGGTGACCGTAATCACTTCATCAATTAATTTCATTTTTAGCACTTGGGGAATAAATCCAGCGCCAATACCTTGAATTTTGTGCGGCCCTGGTCGTCCCCCAGATAAAACTGGGCTATTAGCCGGTTCAACAGCGATCGCTTTCGCACTTGGTTTGCGTGCTTTAATCACTTCTGCCACACCAGTGATCGTACCACCTGTACCCACTCCTGCCACAATTATATCTACTTGTCCATCAGTATCTTCCCAGATTTCAATAGCTGTAGTTTCCCGATGCACTTTTGCATTGGCTGGATTGCGGAACTGCTGCAACATATAGGTATTTGGCATACTATTAACTATCTGCTGCGCTCGGCTAATTGCTCCACTCATACCTTCCATTCCTGGTGTTAATTCCAGTTCTGCTCCAAAAGCCCGCAACATTGCCCGTCGCTCTCCGCTCATGGTCTCTGGCATGGTTAAAATTAAGCGATAACCCTTAGCTGCTGCTGCCATTGCCAAAGCGATTCCAGTATTTCCAGAGGTAGGTTCTACTAATACTGTCTTTCCAGGAGTAATCAGCCCCTCCTCCTCAGCAGCAGTAATCATACTTACCCCAATTCGGTCTTTAACTGATGCGGATGGGTTCATACTTTCCAGTTTCACCACAATTTCAGCAACACATCCTTCACTCTGGGGAATACGGTTTAACTGCACTAGAGGTGTACGGCCAACTATTTCTGTAATGTTACGAGCAATTCGCATAATTTATTCCTTAGTTATTTGTTATTGGGCATGGGGGAGCCACTGCGGTCTTGGGGTCTCCCCAAGTGGAGCAAGTGGCGTCATGGGGCATTGGGTATTGGTTATTTACTAATGACTAATGACCAATGACTAATGACTAGAAGTTTTTACGGCGGATTTTAAGTTTTTGAAGTACACAACCTCAGTCTGTTAGCCTCAGGTAAAGCCTGTTTTAGTTTCCAATTTTGGCTTGAAAAATTTTGCTGTAGTTTTAAACTTACAACTGATAACTTCTCTAGTATACTACGGCTATCAACTGGGGTTTATTGGTTGGTGGCATACAACAAAAAGCCCCGCCTCGTGGCGGGGACTAATTAAGTTAAATTATTATCAGATTGTCAGCACTCTAGAAGGTGAAGGTTGTTCTCAAAGTACCGATAATTGCATCGTCGTTGGCGCTATTTTGACCAGGAGAGGTCAACCAGATCACACCAGGAGTGATTGAGACATTATCTGATACCTGATACTTGTAGAAACCTTCAAAGTGATAAGGTACATCATTACCAACAAACCCTGCTCGGTTACGAGCATAGGGTTCAGCTCCAGCAAAAATACCTAATACGTTGCCTTTCTTACCGAAATCAGGTAAAGCTACTCCAACACCGTAGCTCCAAGCTTCAAAATCATCACCTACACCGAAGCCTGTGACATCATGGTAAGAAACGAAGCCACTAATTGATAGTTTGTCGCTTGGTCTAAAGGCAGCAGATACGCCGTAGGAGTTAGTTGAAGAGCCGTTTGCAAGACTCAGAGTATTAGCTTGTCCAGTACCTACTGACACTTCAGGGTCAGCTGCGGAACCAGAGTTAAACAAGAAACCACCTGCGGCATTATAACTGTGGACGTAGGTTGCAGCTAAAGCCACGCGATCGCCAAGACTAAAGTTCAACTGTCCTAAAGCAGCATAGTCGCCGTTGGTAAGACCTGCACTGATACCAGGGTCGTTAGCTTCTGATGCCAAGTAACCTGCGGTGATTGAACTATTACCCAGGATACCCCCACCTTTACCCAATGGTAAATTCAGCGCTATACCTGAACCACCACCAATTCGATAGATGGGGCTTTCAGAGGCAAAGGAGGACAAGGCACCGTTACCACCATCGGTTTGATCGAAGAAGTAAGGGTTGTTAACTGCGGCATAGTGACTGTGTCGTCCGCCACTAGCTGCAAGGTAAACTTGGGCTGGGCCGATGGGAACTTCATAGGTCAATCGATCTATTCTGACGCTGTTGTTACCATCGCCAATACCAACTTGATAGGTTTGTGTACCTTCAGCAGTGTTGATGGGAAAACCAGCATTATCAATTTGGGAAAACGCTTGTGCATTACCAGCAGCAAGACGGGTGTGCAGCACGTCTCTACCAGTGAAGCTGGTTTGTAAGTCTAAACGTACCCGGTCTTGGAACACTGTGTTGTTTGCATCACCAGTGTTACCGCCAAAAATATCACTAACTGCAAAAACAGCTTCACCGACTAATTTGGTGGTAGTCGAGAACTGATTGGCTTCTAATTCAGCGGTGCGTGCTTCTAAGGCATCTACACGACCGCGTAGAGTTGCCAATTCTGCGGAAAATTCTTCTTGTAACCGCTGTAAGGTTGCTAAATCTTGTTTGGTTACCAAGTCAGCTGTTGCTGTAGCAATTAATTCGTTGACTCTATCCAAACAGGCATTTAAACCAGCGGCAAATTCATAACGGGTCAAAGCACGGTTACCGCGATAAGTGGCATTTGGATAACCTGCTATACAACCATAGCGCTCAACCAAGGACTGCAATGCTTGGAATGCCCAGTCAGTAGGCTGTACATCAGAAAATTGCGAAACTGATGTTACTTGGGATTGAGAGTTATTTTTGTTGCCTTCGTTACTATAGCGGTTAATCTGGTCTAAGGTTGTTTGAGCCAAGATTTCTGGCTGTTGGGCAACTTCAGTGACACTTGGTTGTTCGCCTGGTGATACTTCAGCGGTTGTATTTGGAGCCGCAATTGCTGTTGTTGAAACTAGTAATGTTGCTCCTAGAACTGCTGGACTAACCAACAGAGATTTCCATAAGAGATTAGACATCTTTTCTTTACTCCTCACACCTTGTATAGATAATTGGGTTTCTTGCACCTAATTCTTAAAAATGCGGCATCTCATTTTGAAACCTGTGGATGAGGCATGAATGCCCCTATTTATGATTTTAGTTTTCGCAAAGCTAATAAACGATTAACTTAGAGTTAAAATTTGATGTGATTAACTTATGCAAAAACATATCCTTATATCAAAATATTATAAAACATCAAATCAAGATGGCAAGATTAAAGCGATCGCCTTAATAACTGTCACACATTAGCCATCTATATATCCAAGTAGGGAGTAGGTTTTGAGGCTATGGCTAATCATAGGTTAGCTTCATTTTTCAAAGCTTTAGACACCAAGCAACTTCTGGGCACAAATTAGACGTTGCATCAAGCCTTGACAATCGAAAACAACACACCATCCACCACTCAATTATGCAAAATTAAGTCCGTCTAATATTTTTGGAACAAACGCAAAATTGAATATAAATTGCACCCATACATAAGTAGCTAAGGGAACTCCAACAAATAAACAACGGCTTGAGGTGGTTGGTTGTTGAGTGTTGAGTGTGAACCCTCAATGGTCAACAGTTAAAAGTAAGCTGATGCGCTTTTAAATTGCATAACTCAACTCGTTAGAAAGACGCTCTTACACGGAGACACAAAGATACAATTTGAATGACAATTAGCTTAGCAATGGAATTTTTTTACTTGTAAATCCCTAAAATTCAAAAGGATGAGAAATAGACATCGAATGTGGGGCATTAGTCATTTGTTGGTTGTAAATAACAAATGACGAATACCTGTTGGGGACTTCCAAGTAAAAAAAATTCCATAAAAAACTGTTAACTGTTGAGTGTGAAGCGTCAACAGTCAACGGTCAACAACCTGAAACCGTTGTTTATTTTTTGAAATTCCCACAGCATATGCTCTATATGAATGTCAAAAAAATCAGTTACTGAATTTGGGAAATCACTCCAGCAAGATCGAAGTCATTCTGGGTTAATCCACCTGCATCATGTGTTGTAAGTGTAATCTTGACTTTGTTGTAAGAAATCTCTATGTCTGGATGATGTCCTGCTGATTCAGCAGGTTCAACAAGCTTGTTGACAAACTCAATTGCTTGGATGAAATCCCGAAATTTACGAGTCGTTTCCAATTTTGACCCTTCAACGGCCCAACCTGAAAGAACCTTTGCCTGTTCTTGAATTTCCGCTTCAGTTAGTAGTTGTGCCATATAGAAAAATTCCTAATTATTATATGTTGGTTACATCTTGGATATCATGAAACCAAACTTTTTTGATTCTGCACGCAGAGAGATGAAAGCTTGATACTTTATTAATTTAACTTTTGAAAAATTTTTCAGGTCTTGAGTTTACCTGCCCCAGGTCGACCATGCAAGTTTTTAAAAGCAACTACTGAATAAAACAAAAATTACCTACAAAAAACTATCCGCTCTGATTGAGATCGGGTGATCTAAGTCAGAGCGGTCTAGCGGGTCTTCAGGTTGCAACCAGACTGCCGGAAGGAACTTCTAGCTGAGCCTAGCTACTTGGGCTAACTTAGTATCTCAAGATAACTAAGGCTAACTTTTAAAGAACAGCCCCGGCACACAGCCGGCTAACTGCAACCTGATGACCCATGCTTTTACTACTTTCTATCATGGGCATCACCTCCTTGTTGCCTAAGCGGTCTTAGTCTCAAAGGGACAGAGCTTTTCGCTCTGGGTTTATAACCTTCACCTAAGATAACACATAAATTTCAGGTATTAACTATAAATCAAAAAAAATCTCCCGCGAAAAGGCGGGAGATGGAGAAATATTGACACCTGCTCGGATTGAGCAAGGAGATTATTCAATCTTAGGTGGTGTCAATATAGAACCAACTACAACTGCGAATGTAGTTTTAGTTGGTTTTTCTAATTAGAGAGCGTTACCGCGAGGTAGAACTTCCTCAGGGAATACAAATTGTTCGTGGATCTGATCTTGAGGAGCCATCCAAGCGCGGATACCCTCGTTGAGCAAAATGTTTTTGGTATAGAAAGTTTCAAACTCTGGGTCTTCCGCTGCCCGTAACTCTTGGGAAACGAAATCGTAAGCCCGCAGGTTGAGTGCCAAACCAACAATACCAACCGCTGCCATCCACAAACCTGTGACTGGCACAAACAACATAAAGAAGTGCAGCCAGCGTTTGTTAGAGAAAGCAATACCGAATATCTGTGACCAGAAACGGTTTGCGGTCACCATTGAATAGGTTTCTTCTGATTGGGTAGGATTGAATGCTCGGAAGGTGTTTGCTCCTTCGCCGTCTTCAAACAAGGTGTTTTCTACAGTGGCTCCGTGAATCGCACACAACAGCGCACCTCCCAACACCCCTGCTACACCCATCATGTGGAATGGGTTGAGGGTGAAGTTATGGAAACCTTGCACGAACAAAATGAAACGGAAAATTCCGGCTACACCAAAGCTGGGAGCAAAGAACCAAGATGATTGTCCCAAGGGGTACATCAAAAATACACTGACGAATACCGCGATGGGAGCTGAAAATGCTAATGCGTTGTAGGGACGAATTCCTACTAGCCGAGCAATTTCAAATTGGCGCAACATGAAGCCAATCAAACCAAAAGCTCCGTGCAACGCTACGAATGGCCACAACCCACCCAATTGGAACCAACGGGTAAGGTCGCCTTGGGCTTCTGGGCCCCACAACAGCAATAGTGAATGTCCTAAGCTGTCTGCTGGGGTGGATACTGCCACTGTCAAGAAGTTACAGCCTTCCAAGTACGACGAGGCTAAACCGTGGGTGTACCAAGAGGTGACGAAGGTTGTGCCTGTTAGCCAACCGCCTAGTGCTAGGTACGCACAGGGGAACAGTAGTAACCCTGACCAACCTACGAATACAAAGCGATCGCGCTTGAGCCAGTCGTCTACTACGTCAAACCACCCTCTTGTACTTGGGGCGCGTCCAACTGCGATGGTCATCGGACTAAAATCCTCTTCTTTTACTAAAATTGCAACGTTTTTGAACCAGCATCACCTAAAAGCTTTTGCTTTATTTGGCAACTGCCGTGAGGAATTAACGTTTTTTTGACAATCTCAACAGCCTAAAAGCTACTGAAATTCTGAGAACTTGCTGCTTTATGAAATCAACATTTCTCAGAGCTATGCCATTACACGTACCACTGGCTAGTAACCTAGCTTGTGGTAACTTAATGATTCTTAACTTATCACATTAGTTCGGTTTTGGCCAGACACACGCAAGCGGATCGGGTATTTAACACGAACGTATATTAATAATATGAATATCAGAATTTTTACAATTTGACACAAGTTTTCTCAGAAATCTAAACAATTGGGGTTGGGGGATGGGGCATTGGGAGTTAGGAGT
>NZ_JACKZU010000280.1:0-10812 GCF_014222165.1 Nostoc sp. 2RC | reverse complement strand
ATTGAAAACTGCTGTTTTTTAAAAAAATTACGAAGTATATGACATTGAATTTGGCTAACGCTTGAAAATATTAGATTTAAAATGCAGATAAGTACACAAATTAAAATCGGTAAAATCAACGTTAGCATTAAAATATTTAAATGCTAAAAGATATATATTGTCAGTATTAAATACTGATAGCTGTAAATTGTTCAATTGAAACATAAATCAAATATAAATATTTAGTTTAAAATGTCAATCTTCGATAGCAAAAATTCAACTAAAAACTTATATAATCGCACAGCATCAGAGTGGATTAGAGGAGAACCTATTTCCTTATCAGACTTTACAGCCCGCCCTTTTGTACTGGGGCTTTGTGAACCTGTTAATGCCTTGCGAGTGCTGGATATAGGTTGTGGTGAAGGTTATTGCAGCAGAGAATTACGGCGACGCGGTGCAGCACAAGTACATGGCATAGACCTTTCGCAAAGTATGATTGAAGCTGCGACTATGCAAGAAGTAGAGAATGTTTTGGGCATTAGCTATGAAGTTGGATGTGCTACCAACCTCAAGCAATTTAATAATGGTGAACTTGACTTAGTTGTTGCAGTTTTTCTATTTAATTATTTAACAATTGCTCAGACACAAGAATGCATGACAGAAGTTGCACGGGTTCTTCGTCCCGGCGGTAGATTTGTATTTAGCGTTCCCCATCCATCCTTTCCATATATGCGGGAGCCAGGATATCCATTTTATTTTCAAGTTGAGGGTAAAGGCTACTTCAGCAAGCGCGATCGACAGTTTCCTGGCCGTATTTGGAAACGAGACGGTTCCTGGCTAAATGTGCAATTGATTCACAAAACTTTTGAGGATTATTTTAATGCCCTTAAAATTGCTGGCTTCAATACGATGCCAATCCTACAAGAATTACGTGTGACTCCAGAACATATCGCACTAGATGAGTCATTTTTTAGCCCCTTACTCGATCAACCCCTCCATCTAGCCATACAAGTATCACGATGACACAAACACTTTCTTTAGCTAAAAATTCCTTTCAAAAAATAGCTGATAATCATCCTTTATGGAACCATGAGTTCCTAATGCACTGTCGTAGTGGAAATTTATTTCTACCAGATGTACAGATGCTAGCTGTTCAGATGTACAAATTCTCGAAAGAATTTAATCGTATCCTAGCTAGCATCTTGTCTTGTTGCCAAGATGAAAGTACTCAGTTAGTCATCTTAGAAAACCTGTTTGATGAAATGGGACAAGGAGATGTCACTAAGTCCCACCCAGAATTGTTTCGTCAATTTACCCGCGCACTTGGTATCCATGACGAAACTTTAGCAGCATTACCTACTGCACCAGAAACTCGTGCGTTGATTGATACCTACTTACAGATACCTCATAAGTATGGCTATTTAGCTGCGCTGGGTGCTGTCTGTTATGCTTCCGAAGGAATTGTTAGTTCTTTGTACGCACAACTATACAAAGGAATTGTCGGCGCTGCTCCCTTACCTAAAGAATCACTGATCTTTTTTGAAGTTCATATTAACATCGATGATAGTCATGCGGCGAAGCTAGCAGCAGTAATTGAAGCTCAACTAGGAATGATTGAAGATGACATCAAGATTAAACAAGCAATTGTAGAAGCTATGGACGCTAGATTTGAATTTTTTAATGGAATTCAACAGCAAATCTCCCAATATAGCTTGTCACCAGGTTCCATACTGCTTATAAGCGCATAATTGCAGTTAAAAGGAAAGAGTGAAAATACGGTTGTGAACCTAGTAGTTCGTAGTATTAAAATGCGGACAGCTTTACCGAAAGACAGTGAGAAAGCCCATTTCTTTTAGGGATGGAATGAATTGCCATTCGCCGTCTTAGTCATTAGTGCTATTAAACACAAATGACTTGAAATCCTAGCCGCTTAAAGCCGGGGGACGAGTTAACAATTTTTTGGGTTTTTAAAACTGTAATCAGAGATTTTAAGATTTAGCTCAACCAAATATTGTCATTTGAATTTCAGTCAAATTCACGAAGCAAAATTAGGTGTAACCACAGGAGACTTCCATGTATGGATTAGTGAACAAGGCGATTCAAGACATGGTGTGCAGTCGTTTTGGTGAAGAAACTTGGAAAGTAATTAAGCACAAAGCAGAGGTGGATGTAGATGTTTTCATCAGTATGGAAGGTTATCCTGATGACATCACCCATAGGTTAGTACAAGCTGCTAGTGGTGTTTTGAATTTATCTGCGACAGAAATTATGCAAGCCTTTGGGGAATTCTGGGTTCAGTACACAGCCCAAGAAGGCTATGGCGAAATGATGGATATGAGTGGAGATACACTACCTGAATTTCTGGAAAATCTCGACAATCTTCATGCTCGTGTAGGAGTTAGTTTTCCCCAACTCCAGCCTCCATCATTTGAGTGTACTGACATGGAGGAAAATTCCCTTAACTTACACTATCGTTCTGATAGAGAAGGACTAACACCAATGATTCTTGGTTTAGTCAAGGGATTGGGAACTAGGTTTGATACACAAGTTCATATTACTCAAACCCAGAGTCGAGATGAAGGTGGTGAACATGATGAATTTTTAGTGATTTACAAACCAAATTGACCGCAGGACAGCAGCATGGCTCCTCCTTACCTGACGCTTTCACCAGAGTTACTGGCGAAAGCTTTTCCTTTCCATTTTGTATTTAACCGCGATCGCAAAATTGTACAAGCGGGCGATGTTTTAGAACGTATTAGTCCAGAACCACTAATTGGTAAATTGATTGAGCAGCATTTCCAAATCAATCGTCCAAAAATTGTGGTCGATTTTGATGCTATTAGTAAACAGTCTCGTGCCCTGTTTATCCTAGAGTTTCTCCACAATCGAATGCAGCTCAAAGGTCAGATGATGTATCACCCAGAGCAGGAGGTGATATTTTTTTTAGGTTCTCCTTGGATTACTGATACAACTAGTCTTGCTCCTTTGGGTATCAAGCTTAAAGACTTTGCAATTCACGACCCCATCGTTGATTTTCTATTTTTGTTACAAGCACAGAACACTGCTTTGGGCGATGCCAAAAAGTTAACAAGTGAACTCAAACAACAAAGATCGCAACTACGCAGTGCCCTACAAATCAAAGAAAATCTCGCGGAAATTGCTGAGGCTCAAGCTAAAAAATTGGAAAACTCTCTCAAAGAACTCCAGCAAACTCAAGCCCAATTGGTTCAAGCTGAGAAAATGTCTAGTTTAGGGCAATTAGTCGCGGGAGTTGCTCACGAAATTAATAATCCTGTTAACTTTATTTATGGAAATATCCAATTTGTCAAGGATTATACAGAATCTTTGCTGAATTTGGTGGCTCTTTATCAGCAATTTTATAGGAATCCTACCCCAGAAATTCAAAAATATATTGAGCAAATTGAGTTAGATTTTTTACTAGAAGATTTGCCCAAAATTCTCGATTCAATGGAATTAGGAGCCGAAAGGATCTCAGAAATTGTGTTGTCTCTGAGGAACTTCTCGCGCCTTGATGAAGCAGAGAAGAAAAGTGTTGATGTTCACCAAGGACTAGACAGTACTTTGCTGATTTTACAAAATCGCTTCAAGAGCAGCGTCGATCATCCTGCTATTAAAATAATTAAAAATTACGGAGATTTACCTTTGGTAGATTGCTATCCTGGTCAACTCAATCAGGTATTCATGAATATTATTAGTAATGCCGTCGATGCACTAGATCAGCATAACAATAAACGAGGAATCACAGAAATTCATGCTAATCCTAATACTATTACAATTACTACAGAAATAATTGAAACTAACTGTGTAATCCGCATTGCTGATAATGGTTCTGGAATGACAGAAGCAGTAAAAGAACGACTATTCGATCCATTTTTTACAACTAAGCCTGTTGGAAAAGGTACAGGATTGGGTTTATCAATTAGCTATCAAATTGTGGTAGAAAAACACGGAGGAACACTCAAATGTATATCACAACCGGGGCAAGGAACCGAGTTTTGGATTGAAATTCCTCTATCTGTGAAAAAGCAAGCAGTGAGTTCAGAATTCAGAAGTCAGGAGTCAGAATTCAGAAGTAATGCAGGCTTAATGCCTAGCTACTAAAACTATTTTTAATGCAAATATAGCAATCTTATTTCAGTTGTGAAAAATATCAGTGTTAACTGTTGACAGTCAACAAGCCTAATATGTAATAATATTTCACAAATTATTTAACATTGCCATATATTAAAATTATGATTTGATGTTGGAGAAATTCCGGTTTTCGACGCAAATTGCTGTGAGTGATGCGTTGGTAGCATTAGACAAGAGTGCAAAAGTGCTTTTTGCACTCTCGTGGGAAAAGGGAAAATACCAAACCTTTCCCCCTTTCCCCTTTCGCTTTTCCCGACTTCTCTTAGAAGTTTATTGGCTTCAGTAGGAGTGGGCGATCGCCAAACAAAAACAACTGGCATACCTGTAGCAAGTTACACTAACTGTATTGTAAAAACGGTGCATCAGATTACTGAGTTTTGAGTTATGATTTATGAGTTTTATTCCTAACTTTTAATTCCTAACTTTTTACCTATAGCGATCGTGAATCTACGCCACCTGATTCCAATTTTTGATAATTCCGTCTCCAACTGGGCATTAGAAGCGCGGTTATTGCGCTGGCTAATATTCATTTGGTTGTTCGTCGGCTTGATTATGCTATTTTCAGCATCCTATCCTGTTGCTGATGCACGTCATCATGATGGATTGTACTACTTTAAACGGCAGCTACTTTGGGTCTTAGTTGCCTTATTCGGATTCAATACTATTGTTAACTCGCCATTGCAGAAAATTTTGGGGCAATCCCATTGGTTTTTAATGGTGTTTTTGACGTTAATTTTTGTGACGCTGATTCCAGGATTGGGAAAAAAGGCTTTTGATGCAGCGCGTTGGATAGCGATAGGGCCAATTCCCATCCAACCCTCGGAATTGATTAAACCCTTTTTGGTGCTGCAAAGTGCGCGACTTTTCGGTCAGTGGGAACGAATTAGTTGGCGGGTTCGCTGCGGTTGGCTAGTAATCTTTGGTTTAGTACTTTTAGGAATTCTTGCCCAGCCGAATTTAAGTACAACAGCACTTTGTGGTATGACTATTTGGCTAATTGCCTTGGCGGCTGGATTGCCTTATAAATACTTGGGAGGGACAGCCTTGGGTGGTGTGATGCTGGCTGTACTGAGTATTAGCATCAAAGAATATCAACGTAAACGGGTGATGTCGTTCCTCAATCCTTGGGCTGACGCCACAGGAGATGGTTACCAGTTGGTGCAAAGTCTACTAGCTGTTGGTTCTGGTAGAACTTGGGGAGCCGGATTTGGGCTTTCCCAACAAAAATTATTTTATTTGCCAATTCAGGACACCGATTTTATTTTTGCTGTGTTCGCGGAAGAGTTTGGTTTTGTTGGCAGTATCGTGCTGTTGGCACTTTTAGCGATATTTGCAACTCTGGGATTAGTCGTGGCGTTGAAGGCGAAAAATTCAGTGCATCGGTTGGTGGCCATCGGTGTGACGATTTTAATGGTAGGACAATCATTGCTGCACATTGGTGTTGCTACAGGTTCTCTACCAACTACAGGGTTACCCTTGCCGTTGTTTAGTTACGGTGGTAATTCCATGATTGCTAGCTTAATAGCTAGTGCGTTACTGATTCGGGTAGCACGCGAAAGTAGCGAAGCTGAGGTAGTACCCTTGCGAAAACCAACGTTATCAAATGGGCAAAAACGCCGAACTTTTCATAAAACCAGGAATTAAGCTAGCAAAAGCTAAATCAAATGGTGTAGGCTAGCAAACACCGCAGGTATCATCACTTCAAAATCAAGTTCAACTTTAACTTCTACCGTGGGCGTTAGTTAACCAGAGCATCCTATAAAAAAGTCGCCTTTACTGCTGTTTATAAATTATCGAGATCCATAGTTGCAATCATGATATTAATCTGCGTTCCATTCTTTTTAGGATTTACGCAAAAGTATGAATAAACTAACCGCAAAGGACGCATAGGGCACGAAGTTATAAGAGTTTGAGAGAGTTCTTGCGTAAGTCCTACTTTTTTCAAATTGGTATAAATTTTGAATTCTGAATTCTCTTTTAATTAAGCTTGAACAATATTTTTGTTAAACCCTCACCTAACTTTTCAATAGATTCTTGCTGTTTGGGATCTTTTAACGTGCCATCAGCATTGAAGGCTTCATAAGCTTTGGATACGGCTATTTGGTCGGGAAGTACCAAAACTTTGATGTTTCCCAAAATAGAACGCAGGTGAACTAATCCCCGCAAACCACCAAGACCGCCTGGAGAAGCGCTCATAATTGTGGCAACTTTACCCGAAAAAGCCGCCAAGGGAGCTTCATTTGGATATGGACGCGATGCCCAATCGATGGCATTTTTCAAAACTGCTGTGAGGGAACTGTTATATTCAGGTGAAGCAATGAGAAATCCCTGATGAGAAATCATCAAATCCTTCAATGTGCGGCCGTTGGCAGGCATTCCTTCTTGGGCTTCCAAATCTTCATCGTACAGAGGTAAGGGCAAATCCCGTAAGTCTAAATACGTAACTTCTGCGCCTGCTGCCTTAGCACCAGCCGCCGCAATTTTTACTAATTTTTTGTTGTAAGAATCTATACGGGTACTGCCAGCAAAAGCTAGGATTTTTGGTGTAGATGTCATAGTTAGAGAATAAGAAGGATTAGCTAAATCAGCTGCATTATCCTGTTTTTAGGCGATCGCTTTTTCTTACCTTTAGATTTTCTTTACACATTTGCTAGAAAATTATGGCGAATTGGTCAGATTCTTATCTTGGCAAGTTGCGGCAACTTGTTGGCAACCGCCTACTGATGTTATGTGGCACACGGGTGATTGTGGAGGATGATTTCGGGCGCGTTCTGTTGCAAAAGCGAAGTGATTTTAAACTTTGGGGACTACCTGGTGGCTGTCCTGAAGAAGGCGAATCTATCGAACAATGTGGGGTAAGAGAAGTGTTTGAAGAAACAGGTTTAACAGTTAAGCGTTTGCAAGCTGTGGCATTTTCTTCTAACCCAGAGTTTGAAACTGTAACTTATCCTAACGGCGATCGCGTGCAAAACTTCATTTTGATTTTGCGAGCTGTTGAATGGAAAGGTAACCTAGCTTGTGTAGATGGAGAATCGCTGGCGTTAGAATTTTGTGATTTGGCGAATTTACCTAGATTAATGCCAAACGATCGCCCTGTTTTAAAAAACTTTCAGGAATACAAGAAAACTGGCGAATTCCTGTTGTTCTGACTCAAATAGGATTGCTATAGCTCAAAATCAGTAAACAAGAGAGTTTACGCTCAAGTCATACTGCTGTGCTACTTGAGTTTTGTCAGCTAACCAGCTACGTTAAGTGTATGGGAAGCTTTCAAAACAATGTCAACCTTACTATATTTTGTAATTGCTGTTCTTGTGCTTTTAGTGGTAGGAATTGGGGTTTATTTCCTGACTCCTCGGAAATATCAATCCTCTGCCACAGTGGCCAATTCCTACGATGATTGGACTGTTGACGGCATCCTAGAGTTTTATTGGGGAGAACACATTCACCTCGGTCACTACGGTTCGCCACCACGACGCAAGGATTTTTTGGCTGCTAAATCTGACTTTGTACATGAAATGGTTAAATGGGGTGGTTTAGATAAATTACCTCTTGGTAGCACCGTCTTAGATGTCGGCTGTGGTATCGGCGGTAGCAGTCGGATTTTAGCGCGAGATTATGGATTTGCCGTTACAGGAATTACCATCAGCCAAGAGCAGGTGAAACGCGCCCAGGAATTAACGCCCCCAGGAGTTAGCGCCCAGTTTGCGGTGGATGATGCAATGGCATTGTCATTTCCAGACGGTAGTTTTGATGTAGTCTGGTCGATTGAAGCAGGCCCCCACATGCCCGATAAAGCCGTTTTTGCTAGAGAATTAATGCGGGTGCTAAAGCCTGGTGGAATTTTGGTTGTCGCTGACTGGAATCAGAGGGATGACCGCCAAAAGCCGCTAAATTTTTGGGAAAAACCAGTAATGAAACAACTCCTCGAACAGTGGTCTCATCCAGCTTTTTCCAGCATAGAAGGATTTAGTGAACTTTTAACAGAGACGAAATTAGTCGAGGGAGAAGTGATTACAGCAGACTGGACAAAACAAACACTTCCTTCTTGGTTAGATTCCATCTGGCAAGGAATAGCTAGGCCAGAAGGATTAGTGCGTTTTGGGCTGTCTGGTTTTATCAAGTCTGTGCGCGAAGTTCCGACTTTATTGCTGATGCGTTTGGCATTTGGTACGGGACTGTGCCGATTTGGAATGTTCCGCGCTGTGCGGGCTAATTCAACCACAGAATTGATACACAGAAACTTTGCTAGCCAAACTCTCAAATAATTACTCATTCTTTTGTTTGGTTACTTCCAGTAGCTTAACGCTGGCGTAAATAGCATCAATATGGGGTGTGGAAATTTGAGTAAGTTTACCTAATTCTGCCACCGCCCCGACGATGGCATCTATTTCCGTGGGGCGTCCGGCTTCAATATCTTGTAGCATTGAGGTTTTGTGAGCACCAACATTTTCGGCACCATTAATGCGCTGTTCTAAGGTAATGCCAAATTTTATACCCAATTTTTCAGCGATCGCCTGGGCTTCTGTCATCATTTGCCGTGCTAGTTCGCGGGTGAGGGGATAGCGGCAAATATCCTCTAAAGTCGCACCAGTCAAGGCGCTAATGGGGTTAAATGCCACATTACCCCATAATTTTATCCAAATTTCCGTGCGAATTTGATTGCGGATTGGTGCTTTGAATCCTGCTTGTTTGAGAGTTTGTGCCAATAATTGAATGCGATCGCTTTTGCTACCATCGATTTCACCGAGAGTAAAGCGATCGCCTTCAATATGCTTAATCACACCTGGTGCAATTATCTCTGTTGCTGGGTAAACAACACAACCGATGGCACGATTAACACCGATACCAGCTTCAACAATGCCATCAGGGTCAACAGATTTAATGCGTGTTCCTTCATACTCGCCGCCATGATGATGAAAGTACCACCAAGGAATACCATTTTGGGCTGTGATGACCGTTGTGTCTGGATTGTACAGTGGGGAAAGGTAGGGGGCGATCGCGGGAACACTATGAGCTTTTAAAGTTAAAATTACTACATCTTGTTCCCCTGCTTCCTGGATATTACTAGTTGCCAAAGCCGGACGAACAACTTGGCTAGAACCGTCTGTCATCACTAGTTTTAGCCCATCTTTTTGAATTGCTTCCAAATGAGAACCGCGAGCAATTAGCGTCACTGTTTCACCAGCTAGGGCTAATTTTGCTCCCAAATATCCACCAATTGCACCCGCCCCAACAATACAAATTTTCATTTTTTCAAACAAAAATAGATTATAGTTTAGTACGATTTTAAATTGAAAAATTCAAAAGTTTATTAGGTGAGAAATCTATAATAAAGTTGCTTTAATTCACATAAGTATCTCAAACCACTATAGCAATGCAATATTATCAGGACTTACGCAAGTGTCACTAAAAATCATTTTTTTGCTTGTAGTAAGGACTTCAGTCCTTTTTAGACGACTAAAGTCCTCTCTACGAGACGCTACGCGTAGCTTGCTTCCCCGAAGGGGTACACTACAAGCTTAAAATAATATGCCACTTACGTAAGTCCTAATTATTTTGGAAAAATTACCTACACCTGAACATAGAGACCAAGAGCCAGTAAATAATTAATCTTTCACGATTCCCTACTCACTAAAAATAAGTTCACAACTCAAATAGGAATAATCTATGAGTCAAAATTTTCTCGATGCTGCTAATCAAGGCAAAAATGATTGGTGGCGCTACTTATTGGGAGTTTTTTTCGTCGTCTTTTCTTACTGGTATATAGGTTCATTGACTTCAGGTATTTTTGCAACTATTTTGTTTTTAGTTTCTAGTGCTGTTAATGGAAATGAGGTTTCTAGTTTACCGTCTGAATTTCAAAACCAATTAGAGCTTTATTTACAGGCTTCGCAAACTCGTTATTTTGTCATTTATAGTATTCCTGTTTTTTGTGCGTCGCTAGCGATATTTTTAACCATTAATTGGTTGCACAAACGGAAAATTCAAACTTTGATTAGTGCTGATAGCTCCTTGAATTTTCAGCGTCTCATTTCAGGATTTATAGTTTGGTTAATGATTTTAATAGCCTTCACAGGAGTAGATTACCTAATACAACCGCAAGTTTATTCCTGGACTTTTGACTTAGCTCAGTGGCTTCCACTTTTTCCTTTAGTTTTAGTGCTTACTCCCATCCAAACCTCCGCCGAAGAATTTTTGTATCGTGGTTATTTACTTCAAGGACTGGGGCTATTATCTCGGCAACGAGTTGTATTAATCATTGTTACCAGTTTGTTGTTTATGCTGCCACACTTGAGTAATCCAGAAATGCAGCGGGGAGAAATATGGGTAGCATTGCAATACTTTTCATGGGGTGTATTTTTTTCAGCACTGACCCTAAAAGATAATCGCCTAGAACTTTCTTTAGGTGCCCATGCAGCAAATAATATTTTTGCTTTCTTATTTGTCAATACTAAAGATTCGGTAATTACTACACCTGCCGTTTTAACTATCAACGATCCTGGAGATCCTAAAGTAGGTTTGGTTTTTTTCTGGCTAATGATTGCAATATTCTACTACTTCTTTTTTGGTAGACGAAAACAAACTAGATAAAGCTAACTAGCAAGAATCGTCATTAGTTATTAGTCATTAGAGTGTTGACTGGTGACTGGGAAGTTATTATTCTCCCCTGCCCCTCTGCCC
>NZ_JACKZU010000027.1:0-38981 GCF_014222165.1 Nostoc sp. 2RC | reverse complement strand
CTCCCCACACTCCCCACACTCCCCACACTCCCCACACCTTTCTTCGCTCCCCCATTTGGAAGTTTCTAAAACTTACCGTTCATCTGAGTGCGGTAAGTCGCGATCTAAATGCGAATTACCTTTTTTAGTTGGTACAGCCACCCACTGGAGTTCTAACCAGAGAATGGGGTTTTTTTCCTTTAATGTTGAGGCGGGGTCGCGAATGATGCGCGTAGCATTCATACAAACCGCGTCTGAGACTCCCAAATCTTGGGCAACGCCTCTGAAAATGTCTTTATGTGCATTGACCGAGGCAAACAGCAGATTTGGATAATATACAACAAAATGTTGAATCAGTTTTGGAGGGCAGCCCCAATAGGAGTTTACAAGTTCGACGTGGCAACACTGGAGCAGCTGGCCAAGTTTGGGACAGCGTTTCTTGACTACAGCGATAAATTTTTGGACTAATACTTCTTCAGTCAGCATAATCAGTTCTACTCCTTCAACCAGGTAGAAAAAATTTGAAATTTGATATGGTTGAGAACGCAGATTTCTGAGATAATCGTCTTAATCGAACAACCCAAACTTCACTAGCAGTTCTTCAAGGCGATCGCTAGATATAGATTTGGGAATCACAAAATCTGTGTTCTGGTCAATTGCTGTGGCTAAATTGCGATAGTGCTGCGCCTGTTCGCACTCTGGAGCATACTCAATTACCGTCTTGCGGTAGAATTCTGCTCGTTGCACCATGTTATCTCTGGGTATAGAGTAAATCATTTGAGTGCCTAGTTTCTCTGCCAAAGCCTCAACCAAATCGTTTTCTTCATCGACTTTGCGAGAGTTGCAAATTAATCCTCCCAAACGTATGTCGCCTACAGCAGCGTACTTTTGTAGACTTCGGCAAATGTTATTAGCAGTATACATTGCCATAATTTCCCCAGAAGTGACAATGTAAATTTCTTGAGCTTTGCGTTCGCGAATGGGCATGACAAATCCACCGCATACCACATCACCCAAACCATCATAAAATGCATAATCAAGTCCAACTGCACCATCATAAGCACCAAGTTGTTCCAGCAAACCAATTGAAGTCAAAATGCCTCGACCTGTACATCCCACACCAGGTTCAGGGCCGCCGGATTCCACACAAAGCGTCTTTCCCCATCCCTCTAAGCGGAAGTCTTCTAAATTCACATCATCTTCTTCTTTACGCAGCGTATCAAGTACAATTTTCTGATGTAATCCCCCCAACAAAAGCCGCGTAGAATCTGCTTTTGAATCACACCCTACAACCATCACCTTACGACCAATCTCACTCAGTCCAGCCACTACATTTTGAGTTGTTGTGGACTTACCAACTCCCCCTCTTCCATAAATAGCAATCTTCCGCATAAATAAAAACCTCGATAATAAGCGCAGATATGTAGATTCAGCTTCAAAATTATGGCGGAATCAAACATTAAAAAGAAGAATTCAGAAGTCAGAAGTCAGAATTCAGAATTCAGAATTCAGAAGTCAGAAGTCAGAATTCTGAATCAATTAGTGGCAGATTTATAGCAATCCTATTTGAGTGTGTTTAAAATATAAGTCGTGGCTAACAGTCAACAATCAATAATCAACAGTCAACAGTCAACAATCAACAGTCAACTATTATTTCCCCTTAAATAAAGATATATAAAAAAATCAGTCCAGCCTACTATATGGCAACAGCTTCGCCAAACGAAAAACCGATTTTTCGCGGTTTTGCTCCACTTCGATTAACGTTATGCCGTCACCAATAAATGATGAGGCTGGTCTGATGCTCGCTTCAAAGGTAGCTAATGAGTTTTTGTACTCTTATTAGTTCCCTATAAATCAAGAATATCATACATCTGGCCAATTTACTTGCGCTAAAAAATTATTTTACAAACAGTATTCGTGGTTACAATTAGCGTTCATTAAGAAGCCTCAAAGCTAATAATTACGTTATTTTTTTGTTTTAATTTGACAAAATATAATTTATTTTCCCACCCAAATATCCATAAGCAAGTCAGACAATCAATGATTTAACATCCTATATTTAGTTAGAATGGTCTGTATATTTCCAGTAATAAATATCTAATTTATCTAAAAAAATAAATACTTCAAAAACTAGACAGAACTGTCTATTTATAAATAGCTTTATCTATAATTTTGCAATATTTATTTTTATTATTGTTATTAGATTTACTATTATTAATTAAAGAGCTTGATAGGATTTTGAAATCAAGGAACTCAAAGAATTTTTCTTCCAAGAATACTAACCCTCGAAGAATTATTCTCTTACTGAGCAACGCAAGGAGCAATCAGCTATGCCAATGAAGTTGTTGAAGTGCGACGAGACGATTCCCGAACGTCAAAAGCACATATATATTAAAGAGAAAGGAGAAGATACAACCCAGTTTCTCCCCAGTGCCAATGTCGAAACTATTCCCGGCTCATTATCTGAGCGCGGATGCAGCTATTGTGGCGCTAAATTAGTAATTGGTGGCGTTCTCAAAGATACTATCCAGTTGATACACGGCCCTGTAGGTTGTTCTTACGATACCTGGCATACCAAACGCTATCCCAGTGACAACGGCAACTTCCAACTCAAGTATGCCTGGTCATCGGATATGAAGGAACAGCATATTGTTTTCGGTGGTGAGAAATTACTCAAAAAAGCCATCAAAGAAGCGTTTGCAGAATTTCCTGACATTAAGCGGATGATGGTGTACACCACCTGCTCTACAGCTTTGATTGGTGATGATATCAAACCTGTAGTCAAAGAAGTGGAACAAGAACTCGGTGATGTAGACATCTTCACTGTAGAATGTCCAGGTTTTGCTGGGGTGAGCCAATCTAAAGGACACCACGTTTTCAACATTGGTTGGGTAACTGAGAAGGTCGGAACCTTTGAGCCAGAAATTACCAGTCCATATACGATTAATGTGATTGGGGATTACAACATTCAAGGAGATACTTTTGTCCTTGAAAAGTATATGGAAAAAATGGGCATCCAAATTATTGCCCATTTTACCGGCAATGGTACTTATGACTCATTGCGTGGGATGCATAGAGCGCAGTTGAATGTGACTAACTGTGCGCGGTCTGCGGGATATATTGCCAATGAGTTGAAGAAGAGATATGGCATTCCCCGGATTGACGTTGATACTTGGGGTTTTGATTATTGTAAAGAAGGGTTGCGGAAAATCGGCGCTTTCTTTGGCATTGAAGAAAGAGCAGAAGCGGTGATTGCTGAAGAAGTAGCTAAATATGAATCTAAGTTGGCTTGGTATAAGGAGCGATTGACTGGTAAAAAAGTCTGTATCTGGACAGGAGGCCCGAGATTGTGGCACTGGACAAAAGCTCTGGAAGACGATTTAGGCATGAAAGTTGTGGCGATGTCCTCTAAGTTTGGTCACCAAGAGGACTTTGAAAAGGTAATTGCCAGAGGTGACGAAGGAACCATCTATATTGATGACGGCAATGAACTTGAGTTCTTTGAAGTGCTAGAGATGGTCAACCCCGATCTGGTTTTGACTGGGCCACGGGTAGGTGCGTTAGTTAAGAAGTTGCACTTGCCTTATGTCAACGGTCATGGCTACCACAATGGCCCTTACATGGGTTTTGAGGGTGCGGTGAATATGGCACGTGATATGTACAATGCCATTTATTCTCCTTTGATGCGACTGGCTAAGAATGATATCCGCGAAGATGTTAGTGCTGTTAATGGTAACGGCAATGGCAAGAAAAGTATCTCTGCCGATGCCACCTCATTAATTCAGCAACCAGCTAGTAAAGCTACCTCACCAGTTCAACAGTCAGCGCCAGCTAAGGAAACTGCTGCAAAAGTTCAACAGCCAGCGCCAGCTAAGGAAACTGCTGCAAAAGTTCAACAGCCAGCGCCAGCTAAGGAAACTGCTGTAAAAGTTCCACAGCCAGCGCCAGCTAAGGAAACTGCTGCAAAAGTTCAACCGCCAGCACCAGCTAAAGAAACCACTGCACAAGTTCCACAACCAGCGAAAGAGGCCACTCTACCAGTTCCACAGCCAGCCAAGGAAATCGCATCATACATTCAAGAGCGGACTGAGGAAGTCACTTCATTAATACAACAACGGTGTTTGTGGCAATTTCATTCGCGATCGTGGGATCGGGAAGAAAATATCAATGGCGTTCTCGGTCTGACTGCTAAAATCTTGACTGGGGAACAGGTGGTTCTAGAAACCCTAATCGATCGCGCTTTTTATGCAGATGCGAAACTGCTTGTGATTGACCTAGAAAAGAAATTCCAATGGTTGAGCAAGATGGATAACGTGCAAAAGAAAGCAGTATTGGAGTCTGTTAAACACAAGTTGATCGATATCGCAATCACCAAGTCTTTAAATGGTGAATTGCACCATTCGATTTATTAAAGGAATTGCAGGGGTAATTTAACCCTGCAATTGGGCAGTTGTTCTTGGGGAGCCACTCCTGGGTTGTACTCCTTCTGTACCAAATTACGCCTAGTAGTCTGTCCCATTAGTTCTGAGAGATAAATAAGTTTGTAGTTAGGACTTTAGTCCTTGATTTTTAAGCACTGAAGTGCTTACTACAAACTCATCAAAATTAATGACATAGACCACTAATAGTCTGTTTTATTAATTCTGCGGGGTAAACTCAATCTTATTTCTCTCTTTCTCTGCGTTCTCTGCGCCTCTGCGGTAGCCTGCGGCAAGCCGCTACGCGTCTACGTTACTTAACCCATCAAAACTTTTGGGATAGACCACTAACTTGCTTTCTTATAGAGCTATGGTGAACCTCCAAAATAGCAAGTGGCGTGGAAATCCCCAAACTAGAATGCCCCACTAAACCAACAGCGTTGCTCAATTAAAGTAGGAATTAAAGTTTTCTCGTCCTGTTAGTTGTGCAAAAAGTTCCTACAAAATACAAAGCGATGTGTATGACGGGCTAAGCTTGTGCCAAACGCATTTGTCAAAGCTCAGGTAGTGTTCTTACAGCATCTGACTACAGCAATTTTCAGGTAAATAAACCACGTTGTAGGGCGAAGGTTGTTCGCCCCTAGCAGGGATTGTGGTTCAAATAGATGAAAAACGCTGTAAATGCGAAATTCAATTCCATGTTCTTCTGTCATAGATGCTAGAACTTGCTACTGAAATAAGTGCGTTAGCGAACCCTGGCCGTAGACATCGCTGCACTTTCTGATGCTGAAAATGATAATTCATGTCTTCATTGAGCAACGCTAAACAAAATCGCGCAATTTTTTTTACCACATAGGAGCTAGTAGAATGTCTGTAATCGTCAAACAGAAAGAACGCAGTGGCATAATCAACCCCATTTTTACTTGTCAGCCTGCTGGTGCGGAGTATGCGACCATCGGCGTCAAAGATTGCATTCCCCTAGTGCATGGAGGACAAGGATGCAGTATGTTTGTTCGTCTTTTGTTTGCCCAGCATTTGAAGGAAAATTTTGACATTGCTTCTTCTTCTCTGCATGAAAATAGTGCTGTCCTTGGGGGTATGCCACGGATTGAGGAAGGGGTAAAAACTCTAGTAGCGCGGTATCCGGATTTACGGATTATTCCGATCATTACGACTTGTTCGACTGAGACGATTGGCGACGACATCGAAGGAACCATTAACAAGCTCAACCGCCAGTTAAAGAAAGAATACCCCGATCGCGAAGTTATGCTTGTTGCTGTGCATACTCCCAGTTACAAAGGCAGCCAAGTCACTGGCTATAATGTCGGCGTACATGCACTGGTTTCTACCCTGGCCAAAAAAGGCGAACCAACTGGCAAGTTGAACATCATTACTGGTTGGCTGAACCCTGGAGATGTGACAGAAATCAAGCGCATCTTACAAGAGATGGATGTTCCAGGCAATATCTTACTGGATACCGAAACTTTCGATGCGCCCACCATGCCTGATAAAACCAGTTTTGCCTTTGGTAATACCACCATCGAAGACATCGCTGATTCTGCTAACGCACTGGGAACCATTGCTTTATGCAAATATGAAGGCGGCAGTGCAGCGGAATTTTTGAATGAGAAGTTTAAAGTTCCCGCAGTTGTTGGTACAACACCAATTGGTATTAAAAATACCGATATTTTGCTGCAAAATATCAGCAAAATTACTGGTAAACCAATACCAGAATCTTTAGTTAAAGAACGCGGGAAAGCTATCGATGCGCTTGCCGACCTCGCTCACATGTTCTTCGCTAACAAGAAGGTAGCCATTTACGGAGATCCCGATTTAGTAATTGGTCTAGCAGAGTTTTGCTTGGAAGTTGAGTTAGAGCCAGTACTACTATTGTTAGGGGATGATAATAGAGCCTGCACCAAAGATCCTAGACTTACTGCACTGGAAAATAACTCACCCACTGACATTGAAGTTATTTGGAATGCAGACCTCTGGGAACTAGAACGCCGGATTAAAGATAAATCCCTCCAAATCGACTTGATTTTGGGTCATTCCAAGGGTCGCTACATTGCCATTGATAACAATATTCCAATGGTTCGGGTAGGTTTCCCCAGCTTTGACCGCGCAGGTTTGTGGAAATACCCCGTGATTGGCTACAAAGGAGCAGAATGGCTAGCGGACAACATTGCTAATGCGTTGTTTGCAGATATGGAGTACAAACGCGATCGCGAGTGGATCTTAAACGTTTGGTAGAGTTTTAAACGCAAAGGAACGCAGAGTAAAACGCGAAGGTTCGCAGAGCTTTGCGTTCCTCTGCGCTAACCTCAGCGTACCTTTGCGTTTAAAAAAAGTAAAACTTTGGAGAACTAATCATGACTGCAAGCATAGACCAAAATATCGTATTTTACGGAAATTTGAGCGAACTTTACCAAATGGCAAAAGAGGGTAAAATTAAGACCAGTTTACAAGGTAGTCATACTCGCCCCTGTAAATTTTGGACTGCAACGAAGATTTTAAGTGGCATTAAAGATGCGATCGTCATTTCTCACGGGCCGAGTGGCTGTGCTTATGGAGTTAAGCGGGCATACAAATTGACCAATAGCCGCAATAGTGGTTCCCCTTATGAACCTGTGGTCACTACGAACATGAGTGAGAAAGCGGTGATTTTTGGCGGCGAAAAAGAATTACGAGGTGCAATTCGAGAAGTTGATGAAAAATATCATCCAGATGCGATCGTTGTTGCTACTAGTTGTGCGTCTGGTATTATTGGCGACTGTGTTGATGATGTAGTGAATAAAGCCCGCAGCGAAATCGACGCTGAGATTATGACCATACATTGTGAAGGATTTGCCGGCGAATATCGCAGCGGATTTGATATCGTATTTCGGCAAATTGTAGACTTTATGGAACCGCCCACTCCAGAACGCCAAGCACAATTAGCTGATTCTGTCAATATTGTGGGTGCAAAGATGGGGCCCGAAAGGACTGAAGTCGAAACTGATGTCAAGGAACTGATACGACTCATCGAAGGAATGGGGGCGCGTGTCCACAGCGTTATTGCTGGTGACTGCACATTAGAAGAACTCAAGCAAGCGCCGAGTGCAGCAGTCAACTGTACCTTATGTTTGGATCTTGGCTATACCATCGGCAAAGCGATGTACGATAAATTCGGTACTCCGTTAAACTCTACAATCCTTCCTTACGGTATTAGTGCTACAGAAAAATGGCTCCAAGGGGCGGCAAAATATTTAGGGATGGAAGAACAGGCGGCTGCATTGATGGAAAGGGAATATGCCGCAATTAAAACGGAATTTGAAGAAGCTAAGAAATATATAGAAGGTAAGTTAGCAATTATCGAGGGACATGATGCTATCAAGTGCTTGTCCATTGCCCACATGTTGGAACGTGATTTTGGGATGCGTGCGGTAATTTATAACTTCCATCCCTGGAGTACAGAAGCACGAGAAACCAGTGTAGATTATTTGTTGGAAACAGGATTAGATCCAGAAATCCTAATTACCAAAGGAACGCTGGCTTTTGGTAAGTACGAGTCTATGAAACAAACGGAAGATGAATTACTGGATTTTATTGGTGGGTTAGACCAGGAATCTGTAGTGTATTTTGGTTCTTCGTTGAGTTTTCCCCATATTCCTGTAGTGGATTTAAACGCCATTTTGAATCGTCCTAGATTCGGTTATCGCGGAGCTTTAAAAGTAGCAAAGTGTATTAAAACAGCACTGCAATATGGCTTTAGACCCCGCAGTTCCTTAACCAAGCAAATGGTATTTCCTAAAAATTCTGGGTTAGCATCTGCTCAATCATTGACTGGAAAATTAGCCCAAGACCTGCCTGATTGTACTGTATATGCACAGAAGAAGCGGGGAAAATGTTTTAACGAGTGAATGAGGACGCGGGGATAGGGAGACGCGGGGACGCGGGGAAAATCTATTCAACAATTACAACCTAACTAATAGCAGAATTTTTAGTTGTTGTAGCCTAACCCATTGCGAATTGCTAATTGTTATTAGTGTCATTGTTTTCAGGAGGAATGAGTCAAATGTTTACGATATCTAATCCCTTGGAGATGCAGGAGAGGAAAATGTCTGCTGGACTAAATTTTGATAATTGCGACCATAGTAAAGACCCAATTGTTGGGTGTGCGCTGGAAGGTATTGCAACTACGGTTGCTGGGATTAAAGATGTGAGTATTGTGATTCATTCTCCACAAGGTTGTGCGTCTACTGTGGCGGCTGGTTATGATGCTCATGAGGTTGATTTCACCAAGCGGAAAATAGGTTGTACCCGTCTTTTTGAGTCAGACATTGTAATGGGAGCAACTGAAAAACTCAAAGACATGATTAAAGAGGCGGATAAATCTTTTAATGCTAAGGTGATGTTTGTCGTTGGTACTTGCGCGGCGGATATTATCGGTGAAGACATCGAAGGATTGTGCAACCAGCTTCAGCCACAGATTAAAGCTAAACTCGTTCCTTTACTTGCCGGTGGGTTTCGGGGTAATGCTTATGATGGCTTGGATATGGGTTTGCAGGCTTTACTTCCTTTTATCAAAAAAAGGCAGACTAAGAGAAGGGGTAGAAAGCCGAGGATTGTAAATATCATTGCACCCCAGGCTAATTTGAATCCTACTTGGTGGGCTGATTTGCAATGGGTGACTCAAATTTTAAAGTCTTTGAGAATTAGAGTACAGACGGTTTTCTCGCATAACACTTCCTTTGAAGAAGTGGAACAAGCTGGTGAAGCAACGGCTAATATTCTTTTGAGCCATGACATTGGGTATAAGTTTGCTCGCAAAATGGAGCAGACTCATAATATTCCCCTTATCCTTGAGGATATACCTTTACCAATAGGTGTTAACAACACTACACGGTGGTTAAAGGCATTGGCGGCGCATTTCAAGATAGAAGAAAGAGTCGAGCCGCTAATTAAACAAGGCGAAGAGATGGTAGTAGATACACTCCGCCGACGGGCATTGATGATTATTCCTCGGTATCGTAATTGTAGAATTGCTGTGTCTGCGGATGGGACGCTTGGTATTGGACTTGTCAGAATGCTCTTTGAAGAATTAGAGATGATTCCGGAAGTGTTATTATTCCGCTCCGCGATGCCTGATTCTCGTGCAATTCTAGAGCGAGAACTACATAGTCTTGGACTTGCTCCCCGCGTGGCATTTTCCGCAGATGGCTATCAAATTAAAGAGGCTTTAAAAGAGATTGATGTAGATGCCGTTATTGGCTCGGCATGGGAAAAATATATGGCAGAGGAATTGGGAATCAAAATTGCTTTTGATGTATTTAGTCCCACTAACCGAGAAACCTATATTGACAAGCCATATTTTGGTTATGAGGGAATGATTAACATGATGGAGGTGATTGCTAACGATTGGGATAGAGCTTTTCGTTCAAAAGAAATTCATTGGACATAAAGATGTTGCGAGCATCCCAAATTTGGAAATTGAAGGGAATTCCGGAAAATAAATTATTCTAGTTAAAGGGTTGACTGATGAGTGGTGAGTGGTGAGTGATGAGTTATTATTCTCCCCTACCACTCTGCCCCATCTCTCTTGTCTTTCTTACCTCGTTATCTATTTACAGTAAAAATTACATTTTAGATTGTAAATCCTGGGTTAGTGTTGTTACATAGGGTGGTTGCATGATGGTAAAATGGTTGCTATCTAAGATTTGGCTGTGAGTTGTGTTGGTGGTATATTGACTCCAGTCGGTGCGGGGTAATTGAGGTGTAAGTTGTTGTGCAGCCCACCAGATGGAGATTTGAGCTTGAATTTGGGGTGGTTGGTGATTTTTTAACAGTTTTTGGTGGACTTCGGTTAATTCTAATTGTTTTTGCAATATTTCTATTGATACTTCTGATATTTCTGTTGAAAGTAAATTTTGTGATTTTCCCCAATTAATGATTAATTGCAGACGTTCAATAGCAGTTAAACTTATAAGTTGTTCTCGTAGTTGTTGCTGTTGAAAATCATCTAGGCTCATCAAAGCATCAACAAAAGTACCACCAAACACTAATGCTAATTCATATAAAGGATCGGGTGTCAAAGTTGGTGTATTATCTGAAAATAAGAACGCGTCTACAAGTCCCAGAAAATCAACTTGACATCCTTGCTGTTCTAATTCTTTAGTAACATTAACAGCAATGACTCCACCCATAGACCAACCTATAAGATGATAAGCACCATCAGGTTGATGTTGGCGAATGATTTTGGCGTATTCTACAGCCATATTTTCAATGCTATGATGCTCATCCAGTGAGTTGTTGAGAGCGCGGGACTGGAGAGCGTATACAGGTTGATTGGTTCCTAAACAGGTGGCAAGATGTTGATACACCATGACTTGTCCTCCTGTGGGATGAATACAAAATAATGGTGGTTTAGTTCCCTGTGGTTGGATGGGGACTAAAGATATAGGTGTTGAGGAAGCATGATGATTTTGGATGAGGAAATTTCCTAATTCGGCTACCGTTGGATAGTAAAACAGTGTGCTGAGAGGTATATTTGTGTGAAATTTTTGGTTGATTTGGGAAATTAATTGTAGTGCTAAGAATGAGTGTCCGCCTAATGCAAAAAAGTTGTCATAAATGCTGAGTTGCGTAATTTTAAATAATTCCTTCCAAGTGGTAATTAATAGTTGTTCTACCTTGTTACGAGGCGGGGTAAAAGTTTGTGGTACTTCTGGTTGCGTCGGTTCAGGAATAGGTAGCACCTGACGATTTATTTTACCATTTGCTGTGAGTGGGAAAGATGCTAACAACACGAAAGTAGAGGGAATCATGTATGCTGGTAATTTGGTTTGCAGAAAAGAACGTATTGCTTGGGTGGTGATGTTTGACTCTGGTTGATGAACAATGTAAGCTACTAATTGTTGTGTTTCTTTGAGAGTCGTCACAACAACTTCTTTAACGGTGGGATGTTGTTGTAATGTGGCTTCAATTTCACCGAGTTCAATACGATAACCGTTGATTTTAACTTGAAAATCTTCTCTGCCTAAAAACTCTATATTTCCATCGGGTAAATAGCGTCCTAAGTCGCCTGTTTTATATAATTTTTCTTGGGTAACTGGATGAGTAATAAAGCTAGCGTTTGTTTTTTCTTCGTCTTTCCAGTAACCTTTGGCTAATCCCATACCGCCAATATATAATTCTCCTGTCACCCAAACAGGACATTTATTTAAAGATGTATTTAACACATAAATATATTGATTTTTAAGTGGTTTACCGTAGGGAATACTTTTCCAGTCGGGGTGAACTTGGGTAATTGGATAATAAATTGACCAAATGGCGGCTTCTGTTGCTCCTCCTAAACTAATGATTTCGGCTTGTGGAGATAATGTTTGGATTTGTGTTGGTAAATTTAAGGGTATCCAATCACCACTCAATAAAACTAATCTCAGAGTATTAAATGTAACTTCAAAATGATTTAAATTATACTCAATTAACATCTGCATGAAAGCCGGAACTGAGTTCCAAATTGTGATTTGATGTTTGGTAATTAATTCACTCCAATGAGATGGATCTTTACTGTTTGTAGCGTCAGGAATGACTATGGTTCCCCCTGCTGCTAAAGTGCCGAAGATGTCGTAAACTGAGAGGTCGAAGCTAAAAGCAGAAATAGCTAAGATGCGATCGCCTGAATCGATGCCAAAGCGTTCGTTAATATCTAAAATCGTGTTGACTGCACTTTCATGGGTAATCATCACACCTTTGGGTGTTCCTGTAGAACCAGAGGTGTAGATGATATAAGCTAAGTCTGTGGGTTTGGGGATTTGGTGGAATAGCTGTCGAGATGGTGAAGTTTGTAATGAATCTATACACAAAATGGGGATGTTCTGTGGATATTCCAGACTATGAACAAGGCAAGTTTCAGTTAGTATCAGTTTGACTTGTGCCTGTTGTAAGCAGTACCATATACGTTCCTTGGGTAATCCTGGATCGATGGGGACATAGATACCACCAGCAGCAAGGATAGCCAAAGCAGCAACAACCTGTTTCCAGCCTTTTTCCATAATGATAGCGATTGCCTCCGGCACAGCGCTCCGCGCTATCGCCACCTGAGAACGATCGCCTAATTGTTGTGCTAATTCAGTGACGGTATCCCTTAACTCTTGATAGGTGAAAATGCGATCGCTACTAATGATAGCTTGTTGTTGTGGACGTTGAGATACTTGTGCAAAAAATAAAGTGTGGAGTAAAGCTGTTTGCGGGATTGGTGGATGAAGATGAATTGGGATTGATGGTAATAATTCTATGGGTTCTGTCCACAATTCATTTTCCTGGGCTAAACGCTCCAGCAAATTGTAGTAAACTGTAAACATTTCATCCAACATCCCCATAGGGAAAAGTGCTTCTATTGCATCCCAATTAAAAATTAAGCTTCCATTATGTTCTGCTACTTGATGTTCTAAGGAAACTTGCGGGGTTTGGCTAATACCATACACCACCTCTCCTAAAAAGTTATATTCTAAATCTCTCTGAGAAAAATTATCTAAACCTAAGACACTACTAAATACTATAGGCATAGCTGCGGTCAATTCTGTTTGCTTTTGAGCAAGCAATTTCCGCAATACTTCTACTCCACTAATATAAATATAATCTAAATCTTGGAGTAATTGTTGCTGGATTTTTAGAGCTAGATTTGTAAATGTATTTGGTGATGAATTGTCTATTGCTAAAAGATTTGTATTAGTAAAATCGCCAATAATTTGATTTATTTGAGGATGCAGTGGTAGACGTTCTAGGACTGTTAAGTTGAGGGTAAAGGAAGAATTTTTACTCCACAAAGTTAAAACTTCTGCAAAAGCGGTTAGCAAGATGATAGAAGGAGTTAAACCGGCTTTTTGACCGCGCTGTTTTAATTTTTGCCATATATGGGGTTCTAGTTTTCCAGCATAGCGTTTGAATGTATACTCTTTTAATTCACTAGGAAAACAAGCTAGGGGGAGTTCCGGTGCTGGTGGGAGAGTATCTAAACGATTGAACCAATAATTTTGCGATCGCTTGACTAATTCTGAGTCTTGGAGAGCATTTTTCGCAATGACGTAATCTCGAAATGATAATTCTAATGGTGGTAATGATAATTGAGAATTTTGATAAAGTTGATGCCATTCGTGAAATAAAATCCGAATACTTGCAGCATCTATCAGCAATAAATCCATGCTCAGATGCAGTCTAATTTTTTGTTGATTTAAATAAGTGGCTCGAATATCAAACCAAGGCCATTGGTGTGAAGGTAGGTTTTGTTGAGATAATTTTTTGCGGATTGCTATTAATTCAACTTCGATTTTTGTGGGTTCCCATTCTCGCAAGTCTAAGATGGTAATTTGATAATCGGGAACTTTTTCTAAAATTTGTTGTTCTCCTGTGGGTAATACTATCGCCTTGAGCATATCATGGCGTTGAATGAGTTTTTGCCAAGCTGTTGTCAGGCGCGATATGTCTAAATTCTGAGTTTCAAATTCTATGTAAACATGATTGCTGACATGGCTTAATTCAAATACTTGATTGCGTCCTAACCAATGCGCTTGTTGGATGTCGGTGAGGGGAAATGGTTGGTGAAGTTGTTGAGGATTTGGTTTGATAATTGGTAAGGAGGTTGTTTTGATGTTGTTGAGGTTTAGGAGTTTAATAATTTCTGGTTTATGTTCTTTGAGGGAATCGCGTAGTTCTGGTGTTAATGTTCCTTTTGGTGCTTCGATATTTAATAGGTCATTTTCTAACCAGAGCTTGATTCCTCGTTTTTCGAGTTCGATTAAAAGTTGGTTTTTGTTCATAATGTTTTTCTTCATTTTTGATTAACGAACACCGATGACACCGATAATAATATTCACTTGCTGATGCAAAAACCCTTTTGAATTCTCTTAACTTTGCGTTCTTCTCTGACGAGACGCTGCGCGGATGCGTTCTTTGCGGTTCGTTCAAAAATTGACTTTGACCAAGAGTTTGAGCCTGAACTGAACCGTGTTAGGTTTATAGCATTTCACAGTTACGTGAGGTAGAGATAATATTTTGAAACGCAAAGGAAAGCGCAGAGGTACGCAGAGATTTTTACCTCAGCAGACTAGGAAATGTTATAAACGAACCGCAAAGTACGCAAAGGACACAAAGAGAAGAAAGAAAGGCTTAACTGAACTGTATTGCGCTATAAACATCAATACACACAAATAAGTAGATCGACATTGAAAAACGTAAAATAGAGTCTTGGGAATTACTTCACTTCACTGCGTTCCGGTCGTAATGACATTTGACGTTAAACTACTTAATACATTCAAATTTGGATGATTTCTTTATCGTCGTCTTGTTCTGTGGATAGGGGTTTTTGTGTGATTTTTGCGATAATTAATTGTTCGTCGATGGCTAATGCTAGTTGTTGAATGTTTGTGGTTTCGATTAATAGTTGACGCATGGGAATGTTGATTTGGAGTTGATTTTGTAAGTGATTTTTCAACTGCACGAGTTTGAGTGAGTCTATTCCTAATTCAAAGAAGTTTTGCTGTATTCCTACTGTTTCGATTTGCAGGAGTTTTTGGATGAATTCGGCGATTGTTTTTTCGGTTTCGGTTTGCGGAGGTACTAAGGTTGCTGATTTGGCTGTTGCGAGATTGGGGGTTGGTAAGGCTTTTTTATCTATTTTTCCGTTGGGGGTTAGGGGTAAGGTGTCAATGAAAATATATTCAGCAGGTATCATGTATTGGGGAAGTTTCTGCTGTAGATATTCTCGAAGTTGGGTAGAGTTTGATTTGGTAGTTTTAAGTATTGACCATTGCTGAGAATCTGTTAGATCTATTTTGCCACCAACAAAGTTATAAAGGAGAATTTCATTGGTTTCTAGTTGAAATAAGTCTTGTATTTGGGGAAATTCTAAATAGCCAAGGGGACAAAGACCAATTTCTTGGGTTGGTGCGCTGTTCATGAGTAGTTGTCCGATGTGTCCTGCTTCTAAAAGACAGAAGTCTCTAGCGAGTTCTCCATACATCGGTGCGATCGCACTTAGTTTCCCAATCAAATATATCGCAAAAGCGGATTGTTGAAAAAGTACTTGATTCTCACGGTAAATGCTGCTATCTATTTCGTTGGTGTTGTGGAGTAAGATTAAGTTGTGGTGGCTGGGATGATAATAATATATCCCGCCGGTAAGGGTTTCGATGGAGTTGGGTTTGATGAATAAGTAAGTTTGTACGGGATAAAGGCTTCCAGCAGAAGGATAGCGATATTTGGGGAGGGGATAATCACCAAATTGCATTTGCTGGAGACAGTTGAGAAATTTACTAAATTGTTCTAAGGATATTTTTTGGCTGAGAAATTGTCTGTAACTTTGGCGTTGGAGATAAGCTGTTGGCTCAAGTTCAGATTTGGGTAAGTGAATAGTAGTTGGTGATGATTCTAATTTGCGGATTCCTGGTTGTTGGAGTTTAAATTCGATGCGTTCTCCAACGTCGGTTAATACTCCTGGTTGTTGAGTTGGTTGGTAAGCTTCTGCTAAATTAGGAGTTGGTGTATCGCTAATAATATAAGCAACTAATTGTGATGTTTGTTCTACTGTGGTAACTACTGCTTCTTTAACAGTGGGATGCTGTTTTAATATGGCTTCGATTTCACCGAGTTCAATTCTATAACCGTTGATTTTGACTTGAAAATCTTCTCTTCCTAAAAATTCTATATTTCCGTCGGGTAAATAACGTCCCAAGTCGCCTGTTTTATACAATTTTTCTTTGGTAACTGGATGAGTAATAAAGCTGGCGTTTGTTTTTTGTTCGTCTTTCCAGTAACCTTTTGCTAAACCGACTCCGCCAATATATAGTTGTCCCGTCACCCAAACAGGAGTTTGCTGCAAATTGTGATTTAATACATATACTTTTTGATTATCGAGTGGTTTGCCGTAGGGAATACTTTTCCAGGTAGAATCAACTTGAGTAATTGGATAGTAAATTGACCAAATGGAAGCTTCTGTTGCTCCTCCTAAACTCACGACTTGGATATTTGTCCACAATTTTTGAATTTGATTTGGTAAATTCAGAGGTAGCCAATCTCCACTCAACAAAGCTAAACGCAAAGATGATGGTTGTTGTGGTTGGTTAGCAAGATATTCTACCAACATTTGCATCAAAGCAGGAACTGAATTCCACAGGGTAATTTGCTGAGATCCGATTAACTCTAACCAGTGTGCGGGATCTTTGATTTTATCTGCTGAGGGAATAACTATGGTTCCTCCCGCCGCTAACATACCGAAGATGTCGTAAACTGAAAGGTCGAAGTTTAATGCGGATAAAGCTAAAATGCGATCGCTCGATCTAACCCCAAAACGTCGATTAATATCCAAAATGGTATTTACCGCACCCCGATGATTAATCATTACGCCTTTGGGTAAACCCGTGGAACCGGAAGTGTAGATAATATAAGCTAAATCATCGGGATTTTGGACTAGTTTGATATCTTTCTCATCTTGTGTGAATTGACTTTCCACACATACTTGTTCAACACCTGATGGCAAAGATAGGTGAAGATGAGGTTGAGTGACAATTAATTTAACTTGTCCTTGGGTGAGTAAATACCATTGTCGTTCTGCTGGTAATTCGGAATCGATGGGAAGATAAGGCGCACCGGCGATTAAAATTCCTAGTACAGCGACAACTTGCTCCCAACCTTTTTCCATGATAATAGCGATTGCCTCTGGCACAGCGCTCCGCGCTATCGCATTGTCGCTACTTGCTCCCAATTCTCGCAGTTGAGATGCTAATTGTACAGCGCGTTGGTATAATTCCCGGTAAGTTAAGGTACGCTCTGGAGTAATAACTGCTGGAAAATCAGCTTGAATTTGCACTTGCTTGATAAACAAACTGTGCAAAGTTTCCTCACAAATGTCTGCGGTGGGATAATTTGCAATTGTGGGTTGTCTTAATTCTCCCTGAATTTCGCTCCAAATTGTATCTGAGGTAATTAATCGTTGAAGCAAATCGCAGTAAGCAGCAAACATTTGATCTAGCAAACCTGGGGGGAAAAGTTCTTCCACCGCATCCCAATTAAATATTAAAGTTCCGTTTTGCTCTCTGATTTGATTATCTAACCAAACTTGAGGGGTTTGACTGATACTGTAAACAATCTCCCCTAACTGACTTAATATTGATGTATCCTGACCGAGTGATTCTAAACCTAGAGTACTAGTAAATACCACCGGCATAAATTGGTAACTTTGACGTTGACGGCTAAGTTCTCGCTGTACTTGCAAACCACTGATATAACCGTTATCTAAATCTTGCCACAGTTGTTGTTGTAATTGTTGAGCGTGGTTGCTAAAACTTTGAGGAATTGAGTAATCAACTTCTAAAAGTGTCAAAGATGTGAAGTCTCCCACAATTTCATTGACTTGGGGATGTAAAGGTAAACGCTTAAATAATGTGAGATTAATGGTAAACTTGGGATTTCTGCTCCATTGACTGAGGATTTCTGCAAAAGCAGTTAACAAAACTCCCGAAGGAGTTAAGTTAAATTGTTGTGCGCGATGTTGTAATTTGCGCCATTGTTCTGGAGAAAGTTGGGAACTGCGACGTTGAAACCGAGGATTAGTAACTCCATTGGGATTTTTTGCTAATGGTAATTCTGGTGCTGGTGGTAAGCTATCTAATCGGTTAAACCAATATTCTTGAGAACGTTGATATTGGGGTGTATTTTTTAAAGTTGCTTCCCCCAGCACATAATCGCGGAAGGAAAGTTGTAAGGATGGTAAGACAAATTCAGAATTATTATATAGATGTAACCACTCCCGCATCAGCAAAAACACACTCCAAGCATCAGCAATCAACGCATCAAAACTGAGGTGGAGTCTGGTACGCTGTTCATCTATAGGTGTAGCTCGAATTCTAAATAAAGGCCATTGTTCCGCAGGTAAAACTTCATGGGACATTTGCTCACGCATCACCTCTAAATCTTGCAAATCTAAAACTTCGATTTCATAAGCCGGTACTGTTGAGAGAATTTGCTGTTGACCATCTGGTAAAATAACAGCACGCAGCATATCATGACGCAAAATAAGTTGTTGCCAAGCTAGATTTAATCTTGTTAAATCTAGGCGATCGCAATCTAATTCTAAATAACCATGAGCAGCAATATTCCCTAATTCAAAAGCTTCATTGCGTCCTAACCAATAAGCTTGTTGAATGTCGGTGAGGGGAAAAGGTTGATATAACTGTTGTGGATTGGGGACAATTGTTGGTAAATTAACTGAAGATTCTGTCTTTGTCGAAGATGTCGCTGCTGCACTCAATCCAGCCACCGTGGGAGATGCTAACAAAGAACGTAGCGGTAACTCAATATTTAAGGTTTGTTGTAATCGCGCAATTACTTGAGTCGCCAGTAGGGAATGTCCCCCCAATTCAAAAAAGTTATCGTGAATGCCTACTTGTGTGAGTTTCAAAACAGCAGCGATAATATTAGCGATCGCTTCTTCCGTTGGTGTGCGCGGTGGAACAAAATCTATTTCCCGATGCTGTTCCATATCTGGAATTGGTAAAGCACGCCGATCTACTTTACCATTGGGGGTTAAAGGTAAAGTTTCCAAAATGGCGATCGCACTGGGAATCATATAATCAGGTAACTTCTGTTTGAGAAAGTTACGCAATTCACTAGTTGTTAATGATTGTTGTCCAGAAACAATATATGCAACTATAGATTTATTTTCGGTTTGCAGTTCTTGAAGCATCACCACTGCTGCTTGTACTTGCGGATGACTACTCAAAACAGCTTCAATTTCCCCTAGTTCAATTCTAAAACCCCGAATCTTCACTTGATCGTCAATTCGACCGAGTAATTCAATATTACCATCAGGAAGATAGCGCGCTAAATCTCCGGTTTTGTACAAAATAAAGTTGTGGGGAGAATAGGAGATAAATTTCTCTTTAGTTAAATCAGGACGATTTAAATAACCTTGAGCTAAACCAGCACCACCAATATATAATTCACCCGCAACCCCAATGGGAACTAATTGTAAATATCGATCTAAAATATAAACTTGTGTGTTCGCAAATGGACGACCAATAGGAACCAACCCACTTCCTAATTTCCCCATCCCCAATTCAAAATATGTGCTATCAATACAAGCTTCCGTTACCCCATAGGAATTAATTAAACGTGTCTGTTCGCCACAAAAACGCTGAAATTCTTGATATTCTTGCACATACAAACTATCGGAACCGACTACCAACAATTTCATAAAGTGGAGATTTTGCTGAGTTCTTTGCAAATACTCCACCAAGTTTCTCAACACAGGTGGAACAAACTCCGCGCTATCAATTCTCTCCACAAGCATTAGTTTATACAATTTATCCGGTTCCAACAGCCACTCACGGGGACATAAAACCAACTTAGCACCACTACAAAGAGCGCGAATTACATCCCCTGAAAACACATCAAAAGCAAAACTCGCCATTTGCAAATGACTAGTCAGAGACTGGAGTTCATAAGCTTTTTCCCAAGCATAAAACGCACTGACTAAACTACGATGAGCGATGGCCACTCCTTTAGATTTACCTGTAGAACCAGATGTGTAAATCACGTATGCTAAATTTTTAGCAGTAGTATTAATGACTAAATTTTCTTCACTTTCCTGGGAAATATCTTGCCAATCTCGATCTAAACAAACTACAGTTAAATCCTCTATTGGTAAACTTGCTACTAATTTTTGTTGCGTCAGCAATATCGATACTTGGGAATCACCCAGCATAAAATTCAAGCGTTCTTGGGGATACGCAGGATCTAAAGGTAGATAAGCTCCTCCTGCTTTGAGAACGCCCAATAATGCAACAATCATTTCTAGGGAACGTTCCACACAAATTCCCACCAGTTTATTTTCACCTATACCCAAAGAACGCAGGTAGCGTGCTAGTTGGTTCGCTTTGTTGTTTAATTGTTGATACGTTAATTGTAGAGACGTTTCATGAAACGTCTCTACATTTGGAAATACCACAGCAACCGCGTTTGGTTGCTGCTTCACACAGTTCTCAAACAACTGATGAATAACTCTATCTTGGGGATACTCGACTTGATTGTTGTTCCACTTCCACAACAAATGATTTGCTTCAGCTTCCGTTAGCAGAGGTAAGGAAGCAATTTGTTGTTGTGGATTAGCAATAATTCCTGTGAGTAAAGTTTGAAAATGACTCGCTATCCTGCTAATTGTCGTGGCATCAAATAAATCTGTGTTGTATCTTAAAATACCAATTAATGATTCAGTCGTCTCCATCATATCGAACACTAAATCATTCTGTCCTTCCTGCTGGGGAATCACAAAAGGTTCGAGAGTTAACCCGCCCCAATCTTCTCGAATTTGAGTTTTATCAGATACAGATAATTCATAATCTTGAGCAATTTCACTGAGTTTCAACAAATTAAAAGAAACGCGAAACAGACCAGGAAGACTCGGATCGCGGTTGAGTTGCAATCGCTCAATTAGTAAAGTAGAGGGATAATCTTGATGAGCGATCGCATCTAATACAGTTTGGCGTACTTGAGTTAAAAGCTGAGAAAATGTCGGATTACCAGCCAAATTCACCCGCAAAGCCAGCATATTCACGAAAAAACCCACAGTTTCGGCAAATTGCGGCTGACTTCTCCCCTCAATAGGCGCACCCACAATAATATCTTCCTGACCTGACAAGCGGTAAAGCAACACTTGAAAGGCTGTTAACAAAGTCATGTAAAGGGTTGCGCCTTGAGCTTTCGCCATTTCTCGTAGCTGAAAAGTCAACTCTTGATTTATTTCAAAAGTATGGGAAGCTCCCCGATAGCTTTGAATTGGTGGTCGCGGTCGGTCTGTGGGTAATTTTAATACAGGTAACTCACCCGCTAATTGTTCGCGCCAGTAATTCCATAATTCATCCCCCACAGAACTTGCTAGAATATTTCTCTGCCACTGTACAAAGTCTTGATATTGGTATTTAATAGCAGGTAACGATATAACTCTACCTATATTTTCCGCTTCATAGAGCGATCGCAACTCATCAAAAATAATTCCCAAGGAAAAACCATCAATCACAATGTGATGTATGGTTAGCAATATGACATAATTTTCTTCAGAACAAGTAAATAAATTTACCCGCAATAAATTACCTTTTTCCAAATCAAAGGGACGCTGATATGCTGCTATGACTTGGCTTACCAACTCATCTTCATTTTTAGCTGAAGCATCAATATTTTCAAAATCAACTTCTTGGTATTCATGAACCTCTTGAAAAGGTTCGCCATCCTTTTGTGCAAATGTTGTGCGGAGAGTTGGATGACGATTTACTAACTGTTGAAACGCTCGTTGTAAAGCCGGAATATTTAAATGAGAGCAGATACGAGCCGTAAAAGCCACATTATAAGCTGCACTTGTGGGTGCAAGTTTATACAAAAACCATAACCCTTGCTGACCATAAGTCAGAGGATAGGATTTAGAAGTACGAAACCCTTGGCGCAGCAAATCGATAATTTCTGTTTTATGCTGCTTAATTTGATTTAAAACAGTGGAAGTTAATCCTTCTTTGCGACCGCGATAACGCAGTTTATCATCTTCAACCCACAATTCTATATTCTGTTGCGAGAGTTGTGTGAGAAACTCAACTAAATTCATAATTCTCCTTCCAACCACTCATCATCATCTATTGTTGATTCAGCATTTGCACTCAATTCATCGACTAATATTGCCAAACTTGCAACATTAGTATCCTCTAAAAACTTTACTGCTGGAACATCTACTTCCAACTCTTTTCTAAACTTATTTCTCAGTTTGACAGCAATTAATGAATCCAAACCCAAATAATTTAAAGACATTTCCACATCCAAATCAGATGTCTCTATCCCAATTACCTGAGCTATTTCCTCTTGAATATAAGTTGTAAAAAATGCAATTTTAGACATACTATGCCAGCAAATAAACTCCCTCTTTTCCTCTTCTTCTCTGCGCCTCCGCGCCTCCGCGTGAAAAAATCTACCCCGCAGAATTCACAATCACCAACTTCACACTCCCACTGCAATTACCACCTTTATCATCCCAATAACGACATTTAGTAACTATATACATCATCCCCGACCTACTGCGAATATTAGTAAACTCGATTTCACCCCAAAACTGAGAAGACCGCATAGCACGGCGAAAAGAACTTTCAAAATTTACAATATAAATATCTGGTAACTGTTTATTCCAATAATCTGCCATAGTCCACGACTGAAATGATGTCATCAGTCTTTCTTTCACGGATTTAGCTATGACATAATACATCATTTGGTTATAGCAAATATTGAACTCCACCGAATTAAAATGACCAGTGTCATCGATATAACATGATTCTGAAATCGAAAACTCACATCGTCCGATTACACGTCCCCCATGCTGAGGATCACCCTCTTTAATCACTTCAGCAGATTTCAGATATTGACAATTAGCTTTATAAGGTTTGAGGACTTTTGTTAGTAAGATATCATCATTATTGAGGTGGATACTATTTTGTTTGATGCTTTGTTGACTAGAATCTGGAAATTTTAACATGGTATTTTGGTGGTGATTGAGGATGTGGATTTAAATCACGCAGAGTCGCAGAGTCGCAGAGAGTTAGAGGTGAGAAGAAAGAGTTAAGAACCACAAAGGACGCAAAGAGCGCAAAGAAATGAGAGTTTAAGAGAGTTTTTGCGTAAGTTATAACTATATTTGATAAAATGGATAGCTATCGTGTACGGTTAATCGAAATGTGACGGCTGGTTCGGAATTTGCAGCATAGTGAGCGCAATGAACTAGAGAGCGATTATCCCAAATCCGCACATCTCCTAATTCAAATTCATGATGTTCGATGAATGGATATTGAAAAGTTGTGTCTAACTGACCGGAATGAGTTAACAATTTTTGGAGAATATTTATATCTCGCGGTTTTCCCTCTAAATCATCTATGCGATAGGTAAACCCTTCGGTAACGTAGAGGATAGTTTCTCCTGTAATAGGATGAATAAAGGTTGTTGGATGCTTTACAGGAGGAGTGACTCGTTCAATCTCATCCAATATTTCCGAAATCGGACGATAAACATCTTGAGGACGAATTTTAAAAAAACGTCTGACACTGTGATAACAACTCGACTGATTGGCGATCGCTTTCAGATCATCTGGTAAACTTTGGTATACTTTAGACATATTAATAAAGTAAGTACCACGCTCCTTACTAGGAATGATTTGAGGATATACCATTGAAAATGCAAATGGTCTTAGCATAAACGCATAATCAGCGTGCCAAAATTTACCAGTCTTAGGAACTCCAACTTGCTGACCATTTTCAGCAACATTGGAGGAAACAAAAATCTCTTCCCTTTCGGGATGGTGATACATTGGTTGATAGTATTTTTCTACCTCCCCAAGACGATACCCAAAATCACAATATTCATCAGGTGATAAATCTTGCTCCTTGATTACCACAATTTTGTATTCATATATCAGTTGTTTCACATCCTCAATATCTTCATCTGAAGCAGTTTTATGATTAAAGTCATAAACAACAACTCCCATTCGCTGATTGTCTTGATATTGAACTTTCATAGTTTTCTCACTCGCTACAAGTAGGTCGGCGTCAACATTTATTATCTTCTTTACTTTTTCCTCTTTCTTTGCGTACTTTGCGTACTTTGCGGTTTGTTTCTTAAAACCCTCATAACTAATGCGATGAACCACCAGGTAAATTTCCTGTTCCCTATTCCCCGTCTTCACGATAAAGTTAATCAATAAAACCCGACTTCTATCATTAACTAATCTTACGTACTGATGAATTTGCTGCCAAACAAAGACTTGTAATCAACATAATGCTACCCGCAACAGTAAACATAATTGTCAGATTTAAATTAACTAAAATACCAGCCAAAGCAAAAGAAATAGGAGCAACACCAAAAGCAGAAAACATTCCCAAACTCATCACTCTTCCTAACATTTCCGGTTGAGTTTGTTTCTGAATCCAAGTAATTCCCACCACAGTAAAAATACAACTGCAAAATCCCAGCACGGCAATTGTTATACTAGCTAGTGCTATATTGCCAATAAAGCCAAGTAAAAATAAACCAAAGCCTTGAACACCGGCAATAGTTAACAATAAAACTCCGATGTTGGGAAGATTTTTGACAAATTGAGGTGTGAGTGTTCCAATTAACCCACCACCACCCCAAGCTGATTGCAATATTCCTAAAGCCACTGCACCACCAGGGAAACGATTATGAGCTAGTGAAGTCATCCCAACTTGTAATGGCCCAATAAATAGAAAATTGAGAATTACCATCACCAGCAAAAAGATTCTCAAAGGCTGATTGCGCCATGCGTAATCAAATCCCTCACGCATACCAGCAATCAAATTCATAGTTTTTTTAGTAGAAGCAGAATTTTGATTTAATTTTCCATGCAATACTGTTGTTCCCTTCATCAGCAAAAGCGTGATAGTTGTGATGGCAAAAGTTACCCCATCAATGACAAATGCTACTTCAATACCCGCAGTTGCAATCAGCAAACCACCCAAAGCCGGCCCAATTAGCAAAATCAGTTGGGAAGTTCCTTGGCTTAAAGTATTACTTGCGATTAACTGTTCCTTTGATACCAGACTGGGGATAATTGATTTAGATGCAGGTATAAAAAAGCCATCAAATATCCCGAAGCTAGCAGCAAAAAAATAAATATGCCATAGTTGAGTCATTTTCAGCGCAACAATTGTTGCAAATAAAACAACTAGTAAACCACGCAAAGCATTAGCAACAAACATCACTAATCGTGGTGAAAAGCGATCGCTCACCACACCACCAACCAGCATCAAGACAGCACGGGGAATTGCTGCACTCATTAACACAGTACCCAACACAATCCCAGAATTAGTTAACTGTATTGTTAACCAAGGCAATGCAACGATATAAAACTGGTCACCTAAAAGCGAAACAGTCTCCCCAATATACAAAAGTAAAAAGTTGCGTACAGTTAGCGGTTTCCAAAGCGGAACTTTAGAATTTTTCATTTCTCATTTCTCATTTCTTCCTCTACTCTGCGCTCCTTTGCGTTTAAAAATAAACCTAAACATTGGGGATACTCCCTTTAATTCACACGACGTTCATAACCTTGCCAATATTTCTCCCGAATCTTAGCCTTTTGCAACTTACCACTAGGGGTTCTGGGCAAAGATTCAGTAAACTCAACGCTTCTTGGTAACTTAAAATCAGCAATTTTACCCCGAACAAAATTAATAATATCTAATGCGCTTGCTTTCATGCCCGTTTTTAAAACCACGATCGCTTTAATTGCTTCTCCAAAATCTTCATCTGGAACACCAATTACCGCTACCTCTCTGATGGCTGGATGTTCGTATAAAATATTTTCAATTTCTGCTGGATAGACATTTTCGCCACCATAAAGAATCATGTCTTTAAAGCGATCGCAAATGTAAATGTAACCTTCTTCATCAACATAACCAGCGTCACCAGTATGAATCCAGCCATCCACCAAGGTTTTTGCTGTAGCTTCTGGTAATTTCCAATAACCAATCATATTTGCAGGAGATTTGATACAAACTTCACCCACTTCAAAGCAAGATAGTTCTTTACCTCCACTGTTAATGATGGCTATGGATACCCCAGGAAAGGGTTTACCCGCAGCTTTGAGGATATTTTTATTTGCAGATGTATGGTCTAGTGCAAGTAAAGAGACGGCACAATTGCCAGTTTCGGTCATTCCATATATTTGCACAAAATTACAATTAAATGTGGCGATCGCATTTTTCAGTGATGATTCAGCTATGGGGGAACCGCCATAAATAACGTATTCTAGTGATGAAAAATCTGTTTTTTGGCATAATGGCTCGTTCAACAAAACTTGAATCATGGCTGGAACCATAAATGTCTTAGTAATGCGGTACTTTTCAATTGCTTGCAGAACCTCATCACCGATAAAATTATCTAAGACAATATTTTCGGCTCCGGCTACTAAACCACGAATCGCCCACCATAAACTACCGATATGAAATAAAGATAAAGTCAGCAAACTTTTATCACTGGCGTTCCAATTGATCCAAGTTTGATTTCGTTGAGCAAATTCTTTGGCGATCGCAAAAAAACTATAATGTCCTAATTGCACACCTTTGGGTCTTCCTGTAGTGCCGCTAGTATACATTTGTACCGCTACATCATTGGCTGCAACAGCGATATTTACTGGCTCATCACTATGTTCCTCAGACCAAATATCATAACTCAGACAATCGCCGTCAATTTCTTCTAAGGTAATAATGGTTTTCACACCATCAATCTCATTTCTAATCGCTGCCACTAACTGATAAAATTCCGCCCCAATAAACAGAATTTCCACATTAGCATCCCTGAGAATATAGCTGATTTCCCCAGCAGCTAAACGCCAATTAATTGGTACAAAAACAGCTTTGATTTTGCAACAAGCAAATAAAATTTCATAAGTCTTCAGTGAATCCTTCGCTAATATCGCTACTCGCGCACCTGGTTGAATCCCTTGGGTTAATAATGAATTTGCAACCTGATTACTTCTTTGCTCTAATTGTGAATAAGTAAGTGATTTATCCTTAAATATCAATGCTTTAGTGTCTGGAAATAGACGTGCTTGCACGCGCGGTAAATCTGCCAACGTTGTGATTTCACTGTTATATATCATCGATATTTCTCAGAAAAATTGTTCGGGTTCTTTTGTGCAGTCCTAACAAGCTATCTGAATTTATTACTAGCAGCCACCAAACATTAAGATTTTGCTTGATTTTATTCAGATATTCAACTAATAAGAAATCGGCACAAAAAGATTCTATAGAAGACTGTTAACTGTGAACAGTCAACAATTTAACCAGGTTCCCTTATAAAAGGTTTTTAATCCAAAATTTAAAATCCTTTCATCCCAAATTAGTATAAGTTCTGCAAAACAGAAAGCCTAAGTTAATACAGATTTTAGAGCATTGTTAATCTAAAGTCTGTCAATAACAATGCGTATAAAATGACACATATAAGGTTTTGCTATTTATTTTTTTTGCTTGAATAAATCCAAAGTTAAAAAATATACTTTTTAATAAAGATACTTAATTAATATATAAACAGTATTTAAGGTTTAATAGATACCTAAATTCAATTAGCAGTTCTAATTAACACTTATTTTTTTAAGTATGTTGATTGATGATTAATTTTATATCTTTTTATTTGATTAAAAAAATTTTTTGATGTTTGACAATAAGTCAAATAAATCTTAAAGGCTTGTTTATTCAGAGTTTTTAAAGTACATCGAACAATCGGTTTTAAATATAAGAAAAACTAATCAAAAGTAAATTAATAAAAATTATTATCAAAACGCAACTTGAAAACACTATTAACTGTTGACACTCAACGACCCTAGCCGGAACAATTTCTTATTTTGAGTTCCCTAAAACTGTTTTTTAAGTTAGAACCCAATTGAGGAAGTTTGACAGTTTGTCATTTGACACTGTAACCACAAAGCCAAACAATCTAATAGATAAACGCTGGAATCAATTTACTTCTAATAGCTTGAATTTTTGTCAAATTTTATTGACAATTTGAGTTCGTTTTTAGGTGTGAGGATTGAATGAAGAAACCGTATTTACTAGACAATTTTGGACTAGCTGTCATACTAGTCATATTTATAAATCAACAAGCTTTAGCTTCCACAAAAGAAGATGGTAAAATTCTCCAGCTTTCAGATATTCAACTTCCTCATACAAGTGTAAAGGAATGGTTAGCTCAACAAGAGCAGTCTACTGTTCTAGTAACAGAGATAAAGTTGAATCAAACGGCTACTGGGTTGGAAGTGATTTTAGAAACAGCTGCATCTGACAAGTTGCAAATCACAACTCAAATTCAAGGTAATAACTTTGTTGTCAATATTCCCAATGCACAACTGCGTTTAACCAGTGGTAATAGCTTCCGTCAAGAAAAGCCAGTTGCGGGAATTACGGAAGTATTGGCGGTCAACCAAGATGCAAATAGTATCCAAATTACTGTAGTGGGAACAACTCAGACCCCAAAAGTTGAATTATTTGACAGCGATGAAGGTTTAGTTTTAGGGGTGACAGCAACAACACCTGAAACTCAAGCATCAGTTGATAGCCAAAAGCCTAATGAACCAGATATTGAACTGTTGGTAACCGCGCAAAAACGCACAGAAGACGCACAGAATACACCACTGAGTCTGACAGTAATTCCTCAGCAAGAACTCGAAGACGCTCAAATTAATTCTTTCAGTGATATCGCCAACAACACACCCAACTTTAGTTTTTTTCCCACATCTTCTGGCGCTGCGGAATTTAACTACTACAGTCTGCGGGGTTTAAGCAACTTTAACTTTCTCGCCAGTCAAGATAGCGTCGCCTTTTATATCGATGATGTGCCTTTTGATTACGGCGGCTTTTTGGACTTGGGTTTGATTGATTTACAAAGAGTAGAAGTACTACGAGGGCCACAAAGTACCCTTTATGGTAGAAGCAGTCCCAGTGGGGTGGTGAATGTCATTTCTCGTCAGCCGACCAATTCCCCGGAAATGCTATTTGCAGCTGGTTATGGCAACTATAATAGCCGAGAAGTGCAACTATCGCTTAGCAATGCGGTGATTCCTGACAAACTTGGGTTTCGCTTTGCTGGAGTCTACAGTGGACGAGATGGTTTAGTAGATAATGTGTTTCTCGATCGCACAGTTGGAGAGCGATCGCAACTAGTCGGACGAGGCCAAGTCCTGTGGACACCAACACCAGAATTAAAAGTATCCTTTAATACCTACGCCAATTACACCGATAGCGGTAATCCTAGCTTTGTTCCCCGCAACAGTGAAGATCCCTTTAAAAGCGAACAAACAGTAGATGGTTATGCGCGAGTCAGCAGCGATACCCAAGCTCTAAAAGTTAACTATGACGGTGCAGGTTTCCAACTTACTTCAATTACAGCACGGCGCTTTACTAATCAAGATAACTTTTTAGGAGATAACGTCCCTCGACGGGACTTTTTGCGGCAGATTATCGATATTAATTCCACAGTCTGGTCGCAGGAAATCCGGTTTCAGTCCCCAGAAACTGCTAACCGCTTACGGTGGCTTTTAGGTGGATACTATGAATCTCGTGAATTTAATGCCATCAATGATACGTTAGAATACACAGAAACCGGAGCCGCAGCTTTTGGCTTATCTTCTCCAGGACGCGATCGCGTGATTGCAGAACAATTTCGTAATACCTACGCGATTTTTGGACAGGTAGATTACAAACTAATTGAACCATTGACCCTATTTGCCGGTTTGCGCTATGAAGCTTCTAATATCTCCCTAGACCGCCAGCGCGTCTTTGAAATTCCCAATGGCGCAGTGCTTCCTAGCAGTCCCGAACTGCGGGGAGCCGGTCTCAAAAGCGATGAATGGATTCCTCGATTTGGATTGCAGTATCAATTCAACCCAAATTTAATGGCCTATGGCACAATCTCTAAAGGTTATCGACCAAGCGGATTCAACTACCGCGCCGACACAGAAGACACACGCCGCTATGGAGAGGAAAAGTCTTGGACTTACGAAGTCGGTTTAAAATCTTCCTGGCTAGACAATCGATTGACAGCAAATTTGTCAGTATTTCATACCAATGTCGATGGTTATCAAGTTTTACTAACTGATGACTTCGGGTTTTTCCGCAACGTCGCCAATGCTGATGTCAACATTAGCGGAGTAGAATTTGAGCTGAAAGCCACTCCTGTGAAAGGACTAGATTTAATTAGCTCGGTTGGCTATGTAGACAGTAGATTCCAAAATTATAGAAATCCATTTACTGATGTAAATTTTAGTGACAATCGCGTTCCCCTCTCACCAGAATTTACCTACAATTTAGCAGTTCAATATCGTAGTTCTGGTGGCATTTTTGCTCGTTTAGAATTACGCGGCTACGGTACAAATTATTTTGATGATGCTAATGAAATTAGGCAAGACCCCTTTGCATTGGTAAATGCTCGTATTGGTTACGAAGGGCCTAATTACGGCATTTATTTATATGCAAATAACTTGTTTGATACTCGCTATATTACCTCTGGATTCTTTTTCCCACCACCAAATGTGACAGCAGGATTTGGCGATCCGGTAACTTATGGTGTGCAATTTCGTACCAGTCTGTAACAGTTATCAAACAGAATTCAGGAGTCAGAAGTCAGAATTCAGCTTGGGGATTTTGTACGACTGGCGTATAGCGCAGCGTCAAGCCCATTCTGTATTCTGTATTCTTCTGAATTCATACTTCCAGTATTCTACCTTCTGCTTTCTGCCCTCTGCCTTTCTTTAGTAAGCTATGCTTGATAAACTGATTTTGCTAGCTAGTCTTTATACCTCTCAGTTTATACCGACAACATTTTTTCTTCAGGCATTACCTGTTTTTATGCGACAACAAAATATGTCGCTTGATGTCATTGGATTTTTGGGTTTTTTAATTCTTCCTTCGGGGTTAAAGTTTCTTTGGTCGCCATTAATTGACCGTTATCGTATAGGTAATTTAGGACATTATCGCGGTTGGATTATTTGTTTTCAATTGTTATTAGTAGCAATTATATTATTCAGTGCTTTTATTGATATTCAAAATAACTTGATTGCTTTGCTTATTTGCATGTTTTTGGCTTGTTTGTTTTCTGCTAGCCAAGATATTGCCACCGATGCATTGGCAATAAATTTACTGGAACCTCAAGAACGAGGATTAGGTAATGCAATTCAAGCAGGGGGAAATTTTTTCGGAGCAATTATTGGTGGTGGTGGGGCGCTAATTCTCTTGGAAAAAGTGGGATGGCGGTATAGTTTAATTGCAATGTCGGTTTTGATGCTGCTCAATTTAATACCAACTTTGCTTCATCAAGAACAAGCGATCGCCAAGTCAAAATTGAATAAATCTTATTTCCAAACATTTGTTAGCTTTTTCTCCCGCCCAAAAATACTGCCGTGGCTTTTCGTTGTTCTCTTGTATATGGCGGGGGAAAGTATAACGACTACCATGATTCGTCCACTTTTGGTGGATAGAGGTTTGTCTTTATCAGATATTGGTTGGTTATTGGGTATAGTTAGTTACAGTGCCCGCATTGTTCTAGCCTTGGTTGCTGGATTGATGATTACACGCTTGGGACGGAGGTATTCTTTAATTTTGTTTGGAATTGTAGCAGCCTTGACCACGCTGTTGTACATCATACCAGCAATGGGTATTGCCAGTTTGCCCGTGCTGTATGTGGTGTGCATTCTAGTGAGCGGTACTCAAAGTATGGCCTATACAGCCTTGCTTAGTGCCATGATGGATAAAAGCGATCGCTCAACTGCGGCAACTGATTATACTATTCAAGTTTCAGTCATGTTTTTAGGTGGCATTGCTGCCACAGTTCTCAGTGGAATTATTGCTCAACAAACAGGGTACACCATCACGTTTATCATCAGTGCAGTTGTGAGTTTATTTAGCGTGTTTTTGATTTACCAAGGGAGTAGGGAGTAGCAAGTCGGAAAAAAAGTCGGATTTACCAAATCTTATCCGAAATTTGAAAAGCATAACTGTAGAGTGATTTATAGTTGTCTATACAAAGTCTGAACTATCCTAGTTGTTACAAATGGACGCCCAAGCAGCATTAGCATGGTTAGACACCATAGTTCCTGCTCAAACCGGGGAACAGTTGAGTGATTTGCAAAAAGTAATTCTTGGGCAAGTTTGGTTGGGTAGGAAATACTTGGATATCGCTCGTTCTTACGGTTGTACGGAAGGACATGCTAAGGATGCTGGTTCTAAGTTATGGAAGTTGCTATCTTTGGTACTGTGCCAGAAAATTACTAAAAGTAATTGTCGTGCTGCTTTAGAACGGGTTCTGAGAAAAAGTAATACAATATCCAATTTAATTGATTGCTCTAGTAGTCCGCCAAATGAACTGAGCGGGGGAAAGGGTAAAGGGGAAAGGGAAAAGGTTTTAAATCCCTTACCCTTTACCCCTTTCCCTTTACCCAGCCCTCACCCACCATTTTCGGGTTTGCAGAGTACTAGAGTGCCACATACCGCCCCAAAAATAGAGAATAGCAATTTTATTGGACGAACAGAAGCGATCGCTCACCTGAATACTTTGGTAAATCAAGGCGCTAAAGTTATTGTCATTCAAGGTGAAGGCGGTTTAGGCAAAACTACTCTGGCGCAGCAATATCTCCAAACTCAGAATTTTGAGTTGGTTTTAGAATTGCTGATGGCTAAGGAAACGCAAAACATCACTCCCGCCGAACGAGTTGTGGAGGAATGGCTCAAACAAGATTTTGCTGAAGAACCTGGGGTAGAATTTGGGGTAACTTTAACACGACTCAAGCGCCAACTTCATAATCGGCGGATTGGGGTGTTAATTGACAATCTCGAACCTGCATTAGATCGACAAGGAGGCTTGATTGCTTCCCACCGTAACTATGTAGAGTTATTGCGGGTTTTGGCGGATGCTAGGGTGCAATCTGTAACTCTAATTACTAGCCGCGATCGCTTTTGCGAACCTGGGCTAAATGTAAATCACTACAGGCTTCCTGGTTTGGATAAAAGCACATGGCAACAATTTTTTAGCAGCCGTGGATTAGTCAGCGACTCGCCAACTTTAGAAATCATGCATCGTACCTATTGCGGAAACGCCAAAGCAATGGGAATTCTCTGTGGTTCAATTCAAGAGGATTTTGATAGCGATATGGCTGTTTATTGGCAAGAAAATCACGCCGATCCCCTCGCCGCCACCGATTTAAAAAATTTAGCAGTTAGTCAAATTAATCGTTTACAAAATCTCGATCCCCAAGCTTATCACTTGCTTTGTCGTTTGGGCTGTTATCGCTATCAAGATATACCCAGTATTCCATCTCCAGGTTTATTTTGTTTACTTTGGGATGTTCCACCAGAGCAACATCGTCAAATTATTACTTCCTTAAGAAATCGGTCTTTAATAGAGTGTGATAAAGGTAAATATTGGCTGCATCCAGTGATTCGCCAAGAAGCCATCGCCCGTTTACGCCCCAGTGATGAATGGGAAATTGTTAATCACAAAGCTGCTGAATTTTGGACTACTAGCGTTAAAAAAATTGAAAGTTTTAAAGATGCTCTACAAGCTTTAGAAGCATATTATCACTACATCGAAATTCAAGAATTTGAATTGGCAGGTAAAATAATTCTCAAAAGCCGAAATAATCAATGGCAACAGTTTTTACCTCTTGGTAGTACCCTGTATCGCATGGGTTTAATTCAACCTATACTGACGGCCATCAATCAAGTTGTTAACAATTTGGAAAATCACCAAAATCTCAGCGAACTTTACAATATATTAGGCGATTTCTACTGGATAACAGGTAAAATTAGTCAAGCGATCGCCTGTCAAGAAAAGACCATTACTCTGGCAACCCAAGCACTCAAATCACTAGTGCCTCAAATCGAAAATAAACACACAGTTTACTATCTCAGGATGCTGGAGGTAGATTCTTTGTTAAGTATTGGCCTTTATCAAATAGATTTGTGGGAATTAGAAGCAGCAACAAAGTTATTTCAACAAGTAATTTACCTAGCCCAAAATACCAAGCATCATCGCTGGGCAGAAAAAGCTTCGGTGTGTTTAGCTTTGGTATATTCTTATTTAGGTTTGCGTGAAGCTTCCTATCAATTAGCAGATGTAGTTTATGAAAATCTCACAAACCCAAAACCAGTAGAACAAACTGGCAGATTTGCTTATTTCATCCAAATTTTGGGACAAACCTACGTCAACTTAGGAGAATTTCATCGAGCCAATCAAATGTTAAACCAAGCTTTGACTTTTGCTGAAGAAAGCCACTATATGCAAGTAAAAGCCAAAACACTCAATAATTTAGCCGAAATCCATCGACACCAAGCTAATTTTGATTTAGCTTTGGCTAATCATATAGAAGCAATCGAACTTTTGGAAAAAATCGGCGCAAAATGTGACTTAGCAGAAGCTTATTTTCAATTGGGTTTAACTTATCAAACAATGGCAAAGCCTGATGAAAGTCAAAGCAATTTTCATCAAGCAATGCAGTTATTTACTGAAATCCAAGCTCCAAAGCAAGTTGAAAGAATTCAGAATTCAGAATTCAGGAATCAGAATTCAGAATTCAGGAATCAGAATTCAGAATTCAGAATTCAGGAATCAGAATTTAGAATTTAGGAATCAGAATTTAGAATTCAGGAATAGGAACTTAGGCAAAGCAGGGAGTAGGACAATTATGTTTGAAGACATTACGGATTCCAAAATCCAGGCATGTTGTCTACATAATTAAATTACTCATTTAAGCCAGTAGAAGGGGCTGCTGGGAATATCGGTTTCGTATCAAAGTCTTCTAAATTCTGAATTCTGAATTCTGAATTCTGAATTCTGACTTCTGACTTCTGATCCTCATCTAATAATTAATTTAACCAAATTATCCAACAGGCGATCGCGTTCCATCGGCACGATATCGCCACTTTGCATAATATCTCGCAAAAGCACAAAATGAACGAGTGTGCCAACAAAAGCCCGCGCTGTAACTTCAGCATCGGGAAGCCCTAGTTCTGGGTAAGAAGCTAGGTATTGCGTAAGAGATTCTAGCATCGGTTTTTCAATATTCTTGACAAATGCTCGCGCTAATTCTGGAAATCTTCCCGACTCACCAATAATAATCCTAAAAAATGTCAAAGCTTGCGGATCGTCTGCAATATGCTCCAACATCCTATTGGCAAAGGATCTCAGCAAAGAAGCCGGATCGCCTTGGGCAGATTGGATTTGTGCTGAATTAAAAAGTTCTTTTTTGCAAGCTAATTGCTGCATTAATGCTGTAAACAAGCTTTCTTTATCGGGATAACGCCTGTATATAGTTGCTTTGGAAACACCCGCCGCTAGTGCAATTTTATCTATTCTGGCAGCTGCATAGCCGTTTTCTAAAAACTCTTGCATTGCCCCATCCAGAATCATTTCAGTTTTTTCGGGAGATAAATCCCGCTCAATACTCTTAGATTTGCTCATATCTTGATTTTATAAATAAACTAGCAAACTGATTCACATATATTTCCAGCATACACTTGACAAGACGAAACAGTTTCGTTTAGCTTGAGAATGTACACGAAACGAAACGGTTTTGTCTAGCTATCAAATCTAACTAGGAGCTTACTCATGCTGCAAAACTTACCGGGTAGCGTCACCTCTGCAAAATCTCGTCAATGGTTTGGAATTGCTGCTGCGTTAATTATTGTGGGTGGAACTTCTGCTTACGTACTGTCGCGATCGCCATCACGGCAACAGGTACAAAATCCCAATCCAGCCATCGCTTCACCGGAAATCACCACAGTAACAGCATTAGGGCGATTGGAACCTCAAGGAGAAACAATTAACTTATCAGCACCTACAGCTAATAACGGTAATCGAGTAGAAAAATTGTTAGTTAAGGAAGGCGATCGCGTCAAGGCAGGGCAAATAATTGCAATTTTAGATAACCGCGATCGTCTTTTAGCAGCATATCAGCAAGCGCAGGAAGATGTAAAAGTTGCCCAAGGGAAACTTGCGATTACCAAAGCTGGAGCTAAAACCGGAGAAATCAACGCTCAACGTGCCGAAATTGACCGTTTAGAAGCACAACGACAAGGAGACATTGATGCTCAAGTGGCAACAGTGGCTCGGTTAACATCAGAATTGACAAATGCACAGACACAATACAACCGCTATCAATCGTTGTATCAAGAGGGTGCAATTTCCGCAGCCGATAGAGATACCAGACAGTTAAGTCTAGAAACTGCCCAAAAGAATTTGCAAGAAGCCAAAGCAGTATTAGCGCGGATTCAATCCACCAGTCCAGCGCAACTCAATCAAGCCAAAGCCAATCTAGACCGGATTGCAGAGGTGCGCCCAGTGGATGTAAAACAAAACCAAGTAGAAATCGATCGCGCCATTGCAGCCATGAAACAAGCCGAGGCGGAACTGAATCAAGCCTCAGTGCGATCGCCCATTAATGGTGAAATTCTAGAAATTCATACCCGCGCCGGAGAAGTCGTTGGTAATGATGGGATTGTGGAAATTGGGCAAACTCAACGCATGTATGCAGTTGCCGAGGTTTATCAAAGCGACATTAGTGACGTAAAAATTGGACAAAAGGTGCGAGTAACTAGCGATTCGATTCCTGGGGAATTGCTGGGAAAAGTTGAACGTATTGGTTCTCAGGTGAAACGCCAAACCATTGTTAATACCGACCCTAGTACTAATATTGATGGCAGAGTCATTGAGGTGCATGTGGCTTTAGATGCGGCATCAAGTCAAAAAGCTGCTAAGTTTACCAATTTACAAATTACAGCAGAAATTGAAAAATAATATTTTTTATCCAATACAGTTGAGTTAAGCATTTCTCTCTTCTCTCTGTGTTCTCTGCGGTTCCTTAAAAAAAGAGAAAATCCAGACTCCGATTCAGCAACTCCCAAAATCTATCTTAATTACGAATTACGTTAGCGGAGCGGGGCATTAGCCCATTACGAATTATTATGATTGGATTTATACATCAACTCCAACGCCGAACACCCCTTGGATGGCTGCAACTAAGTAAAGAAAAAGGCCGCCTTTTAGTAGCATTATCAGGCATTGCCTTTGCTGATGTCTTGATGTTTATGCAACTTGGTTTTCAAAGTGCATTGTATGATAGCAACACCAAACTGAGCCGCACTCTCAACGCAGATATTGTATTAGTTAGTCCCCAAGCGCGGAACACACAAAATTTAGGCACGTTTTCACGGCGACGTTTGTATCAAGCCAAGGATATTTCGGGAGTTAAATCAGCACAAGCGTTTTATTCCAATACTATTACTTGGAAGCATCCCGAAACTCGCAAAGATACATCTATGCAAGTGATTGGATTTGAGCCGGAACAACCAGCTTTAAATTTACCAGAAGTCAATCAGCAATTAAACAAAATCAAATTGCCAGATCGTGTATTATTCGATCGCAATTCTAGAGGAAGTTATAAAGATGCCATTGCTCAAGTTGAACAAGGAAAAATTGTTAGCACCGAAATTGAGCGCCGTACCGTTACTATAAGTGGATTATTTACATTGGGAGCATCCTTTGGTGCGGATGGAATTTTGATTGGTAGCGACCAAACTTTCTTACATTTCTTTCCTCGACGAGAAGCTGCTAGCATCAACTTGGGATTAATTACCCTCCAACCAGGTTACGAACCCAAACAAGTTGCTACTGCCTTAGATTCTCATCTGCCCAATGATGTCAGAGTACTTACTAAACAAGAATACATTGAATTTGAGCAGAGCTACTGGCAGAAAGAAAGCCCCATTGGATTCATTTTTGGATTAGGAACAGCGATGGCATTTGTAGTGGGTGTTGTCATTGTTTATCAGGTACTTTCAACTGATGTCAACACTCACCTCAAAGAATATGCAACTTTTAAAGCAATGGGATACCGGAATCAATACCTGCTGGCGGTAGTGTTTGAAGAAGCAATTATTTTGGCGCTTTTTGGTTTTATTCCTGGTTTTATTTTACCAATTGGACTTTATAATTTAGCAGCAAAAGCCACTGCGCTACCTATTTTAATGACAGCCTCAAGAGCAACACTCGTTTTAATTTTAACGATTATTATGTGTGGAATTTCGGGAGCGATCGCCACTCGCAAGCTGCAATCTGCTGACCCTGCTGATATGTTTTGAAATTTGGGCATTGGGCATTACTAAATAGCACATTGTAAAGGGGAATTTTATGAATAATAAACCAGTAATTTGTATCAATAATCTCAACCATTATTTTGGTCAGGGCCAATTAAAAAAACAAGTTTTATTTGACATTAACCTAGAAATCAATTCTGGTGAAATTGTCATTATGACCGGGCCTTCTGGTTCTGGTAAAACCACGTTATTGACTTTGATTGGTGGACTGCGTTCTGCTCAATCTGGTAGTTTGAAAGTCTTAGAAAGAGAACTTTGTGGTGCGAGTGCAGAAGAATTAACCATAGCACGACGCAACAATGGTTATATTTTTCAAGCACACAATTTACATAACAGTTTAACTGCTTTACAAAACGTAAAAATGGGGTTAGAACTACACAAGCATTTATCATTAAAAGACATGCAAGAGCGTTCTGCCCAAATGTTAGAACACGTTGGTTTAGGGCATCGTCTTAACTATTATCCCGATGATTTGTCAGGTGGACAGAAACAAAGAGTGGCGATCGCTCGTGCCTTAGTGAACCGTCCTAAAATCGTTTTAGCCGACGAACCAACCGCAGCCTTAGATAGCAAATCTGGTCGAGATGTAGTCAACCTAATGCAGACATTAGCCAAAGAACAAGGTTGCACAATTCTACTCGTCACCCACGACAATCGAATTTTAGACGTTGCCGATCGCATCGTCAAAATGGAAGACGGCAAATTAACCGACAACGCAGTTTTGAGTGCAGCTGCTTGATTGATAAACTTGTACCCCAGCCCTTAATCTAATAGGGAAGGGGGAAGGGGGAAGGGAAGATCCCTCCTTGTTCCTTTTTTCTACCCGAAGGGGTTTGCCCCATGCCCCATGCCCACCTTTTTTATCAGG
>NZ_JACKZU010000279.1:0-10926 GCF_014222165.1 Nostoc sp. 2RC | reverse complement strand
GAGATGGGGAGATGGGGAGACGCGGGGACGCGGGGAAAAACAAATGACTAATGACTAATGACTAATGTTTGAACATAGCCGCCGTAATCTTGCTCACTGGTTTGCCCTGTCGATGGGTGGAATTTTGTTTGCCTTTGCTGGGGTGGGTTACTGTCTGAGTGTGGAAGAACAGTTGCGGGTTTTTGATGACGAAGTATTTTCACAAAGTAAGGCTTTTGCTGCTAAAACTGAATACTCGTTTTATCAAAGTCAATGGCAAAATCAGCGCAGCCAACAAAGTTCTCTGGAAAACGGTGCATCGTTAAATGGTGGGCTGGTGTACGCTCGATGGTACAACTCTAAGAAACAACTGGTGCAATTTATTGGTTCGTCTGGCGATAAACAACTAATGACTGAACCAGGATTTCACACGCTGCAAACAGCACTCAACTCAGATTATCCTACTCAAACCACTTGGGTTCGCCAAGTTACGCTTCCTGTTTTGTCAGATAAAGAGTTAATTGGCTATTTCCAAACGGCGGTTCCCATGAACTCTTTACGCAATAGCTTGAACCAAGCCCGCTTGTTTTTAACTTTGGGGGTTCCTGTGACTTTTGGTGTGATTGGAATTACGGGTTGGTTTTTGGGCGGGTTGGCGATGCGCCCAAGTTTGCGGGCTTATAAGCAATTGCAACGATTTACGGCTGATGCTTCTCATGAATTACGCGCACCGGTGGCTACGGTATTGAGTAATGCCCAGGTTGCTTTGATGCCACCGGAAGATTTATCGGAACAAAGATTGCGGTTGCAAAATATTGCTGAAACTGCTAAATCCATGAGTACGCTGATTAATAATCTGCTTTTTCTGTCGCGTCATAATGGTTCGCTGACGGACACGATATTAAAACCCGTTGATTTGTGTGAAATTTTAAAATCCTTGAGTGAAGATTTTGCAGCTCAGGCTCCTGCCCAAAATCTGAATTTTAATGCAAGATTTCCAGAACAACCCGTAATGTTAGAAGCTGATGCCAATTTGCTCAAACAAGCGGTGATTAATCTCTTGACTAATGCTTTCAAATATACGCCAGCAGGGGGTAAGGTGGAATTATTACTTTTTACCCAATCTCACTGGGCAGTAATTCAGGTGAAAGACGATGGTATTGGGATTCCGGCTGCTGATTTACCACATATTTTCGATCGCTTTTATCGTGTAGATACTGTTCGATCTCGGCAAACTGGCGGCTTTGGATTGGGACTAGCCATCGCTCAACAAATTGTGCAAGGATACAATGGCCAAATCACTGTGAAAAGTACAGTTGGTCAAGGTTCAATTTTTCAAATTAATCTTCCCCTCAAAGTTTGAGTTGAGAAAATATTGGCAGCGTAGGCACTGGGCGATATCAGTACATCAGTTTGTTCTGTTGTGTGCGATCGCTATACTGATTAACTTAAGAGTACCAAACTAAAGCCATTAGTTATGCTATCAGTCAGCAATGCACAAGCAATAATCTTAAATTTGGTGCAGCCGTTGGATAATCAACGGGATACAGAAGTTGTAAATTTATTAGCGGCTGCTAGTCGAATTTTGGCAGCACCAGTCAGCAGCCCTCTAGATTTCCCCCATTGGGATAACTCGGCGATGGATGGGTATGCAGTCCGATACGAAGATGTGCAAGACTCCAGCGCCCAACAACCAACAGTTTTGGACATTATTGAAGAAATTCCGGCCGGATATCAGCCTCAATCTATCATTGGCAGAGGGCAAGCGGCGCGGATTTTCACAGGTGCCGTTATGCCAGCTGGTACTGATACTGTTGTGATGCAAGAAAAGACGCGTCGAGAAGAAAACCGCGTTTTCATCCTTGCTGCGCCACAACCCCAAGAATTTGTCAGACATAAAGCATCTTTTTACCAAGCTGGAACACAACTACTACCAGCCGGTATTCAGTTAAATGCCCCAGAAATCGCCGTTTTAGCAGCAGCCCAGTGTTCGCAATTAAATGTTTACCGCCGTCCACGTGTGGCCATTTTTTCTACTGGCGATGAGTTGGTAACAGTTAATCAATCGTTGCAACCAGGGCAAATTGTGGATTCTAATCAATATGCGCTGGCTGCTTTAGTCAGAGAATGTGGGGCGGAACCATTACTATTGGGCATTGTCAAAGATGAACCAGTGGCCCTGAGGAAAGTTATTACCGATGCAGCTGCGATCGCTGATATAGTTCTATCTTCCGGTGGTGTTTCAGTGGGAGATTACGATTACATTGACAAAATTCTCCAATCACTAGAAGCCAAAATCCACTTTCAGGCTGTAAATATCAGGCCAGGTAAACCCCTCACTGTCGCCACCCTCCCCACTCCCCACTCTCCCCTCTACTTTGGCTTACCAGGAAATCCTGCATCAGTATTAGTAACTTTTTGGCGGTTTGTGCTACCAGCCATCAAAAAACTTTCAGGAATTCAGCAAGGTTGGGAACCAATATTTTTAAAAGTGCCATCGTATGATGAATTGCGATCTGATGGTCAGCGTGAAACTTATCTTTGGGGAAAATTACATCTAAATGATGGAATTTATCAATTTCATAAAGCTAGTGGTAGTCATAGTTCTGGTAATTTAATTAATCTCGCTCAAACCAATGCTTTAGCAGTTATTCCTGTGGGTAAAACATTAATTTCTCCACAACAAGAGGTACAAGTTTTACACTTAACTATTCCTTAAAACCCAGATTCCACAGGTAAGTTGAAAAATCTTGGAATTTTCCATTGACTGTTGACTGTCAACAGTCTTCTATGGAATATTTTTTTACTTGGAAGTCCCTAACTTCATGTGAAAGGTTGATCCATTTCATGGGTGTCCCCCATATTCCATGCTTGAAAAAGCGATCGCTCATTGGTAAGATTTGGGAATCATTGGTTCCCATTTGGTACAACTGCTATAACTCCTAACTCCTAACTTTTAACTCCTCAATCAACATTAAAACACCTGCTCAAAAGCCTCAATTAACCGATTAACTTCCTCAAGGGTGTTGTAATGTACCATACTCACTCTCACAATTCCACCTTGGGATGCTAAACCTAAATATTCAATTAACCGTTTAGCATAAAAGTCTCCGTAGCGAATTCCAATATAATGTTTGTCAATTTTTGGCGGAATTGTTGAACTATGGATGCCATCGACGACGAAAGATATAGTCGGGACGCGGTAATTGCGGTCAGCTTTTGGTTGACCGATGATTCGGACATTAGGCTTGCTGTTGAGGTAATTTAGGAGGCGATCGCTAATCTCTTCTTCATGTATACTAATTAAATCAAATGCCTGCACCATTTGATTTCTCAAATCCGTTGCAGTTTGATTATCGTAGTGAATTTGTGCTAGTTCGCTGAGATAATCACATAAACCCAACATGCCATAACTTAATTCAAAATTGACATTTCCTAGTTGAAATTTATAAGGTATATCTGTTTGGGAAATAAAATAATGGTTCAGCCCAGGCAATCTTAATAAATGTTCTTTTTTACCATAAAGTAAAGCATGATGTGGCCCGTAAACTTTATAAAAACTTAGAGTATAAAAATCAACATCTAAATCTTGGACATCAATCAATCTGTGTGGTGCATAAGCAACACCATCGACGCAAATCATAGCATGGCGATCGCGTACAAATGCAGCAATTTCTTTAATAGGGTTGATAGTTCCTAAAACATTAGAAGCATGAGTTAAGGCTACTAATTTTGTGCGCTGATTCATCAATGTTTCTAAATCTGCTAAATCGAGTTCCAAGGTGTCTGGACGAATTTGCCAGACTTTAATCTTTATTCCTTGTTTTTCCAAAGCAACCCAAGCACCAATATTTGCCTCATGGTCGCAATTAGTAACAATAATTTCATCACCTGGTGTGAAGGTTTGACCTAAACAAATTGACAAAACTCTTAACATCATCGTAGTAGATGGCCCCATTACCACTTCTTGGGGAGAGTTGGCATTAATCAAAGTAGCTATTCCCCTAGTGGCTAAAGCTAATCGTTCTCCTGCAAGTTGCGAAACTCCATAAGAAGCTCCCAACTGAACATCAGAAGTTAAGAGAAATTCGCTAATTCTATCTACTACTTTTTTCAGAGTTTGTGAGCCGCCAGCATTATCAAAAAAAGTCCATTCACCAGCCAGGGCAGGAAAATATTGACGAACTTTATCAACATTCAGGAGCATGGTAGAAATTCTCTAGAGAACGTTCTTTACACTAGCTTATATTTTGGCAAGTCGCCCAGAGAACGTGTCTATCGTTTTTTGTTTACAGTTTGTCATACCAGCTTTCTCACCTTGCAAAAACCTCTATCTGAAGGGGTATACTTAGAAGACAAAAGATGATCTTACTCACATATCTTGTTTCCAACAAGCATTAATGTCTTGATTCTTCACAATTTTTCTGAATTTTTTTGATAATTTTAAGGTAGAGTCAAAGCAAGTCTTGTTTAGATTCTGAGAGTAGATTTTAAGGAAAATCAAGTACACAAGCTAAATTGCAAAACTAGCTATTAAGCTTGTTTGCTTCTTTGAAGTTTCCTTCGCCCTTGGTGTTGGCAAAGCCAAATGCTCGCAAACACGGGTTAGCTGTGCCATAGTCCCAAGTCAGTGGTCTAATTTCTCAGCTAATTTTGTATTTTGAATTGTGAATTTTACTGTAATTCCTTGATTAAAAACAAAGGAACAATCTATGAAAACTACGGTTAAATATGACATCAAGCTGATCAAGGAAGAAGCACTTGAACTTGTTAAAAAGAAACTTGTTAACCGTCAGCAGCAAATTTATACTCTGTGTAAATATATTCCTCATCGGGACTGGATTAATTTTGAACTTGAGCTAGAAAAAAATGAATTTCTACTCAGAGATAGAATTATTGATTTACTAGAACATGAATCTTGGGATGAAGACGGAAGCTGCATTTAAAAGCTGATATTATTAGCAACACCGTAATAAAAAGCAATTACAAATTAACTTTTCAAAGCGAAAAATCTTTAAATTGATTCGGGATTTAACCTTTTTCAAAAAACAAGGCAGTCCCGATGAACTTTGTACATCACCAAGGATGAAAATGTTCTTTCCCCCCACTCGGTACTCAATACGGTTTGGATAAGCAGTATGAAGTTCCCTTGTGGTCTGGGAAAAGGTTAAGGGGTAAGGGGTAAAGGATGTATTGGAAACCTTTACCCTTTCCCCTTTCCCCTTTAACCGAACCGTATTGAGAGTTTCCGAGCGTCGCCTCAAGATTGCTGAATTCTGTATTCTGAATTCTGTATTCTTCTTCAAGGTTTTGTGTTAGGTAATACTTAATAAGCAGACTATAACCTAACATTTTTTATCAATTCATTACTGAAATACATACTAAGAAATTATACCTATCTTAAATCAGATAAGTTGTATTAGGCAGGTAACTCTTGTAATCCAATCCATCCACTAATGGATCGCCGTTGCCTTGCGTAGCTAAATGTATTAGTATGTTCTGCTTTTTGTAGTTTATTAGGTAATTTTCCCATAACTGTCTCTGCAAACGAACTCACTTGATTCTGTTCATAAACAGGCATTTCTTGCCAACAGTGGCGACAGAACCAGTAAGTTTCTCTACCACGTAGATGTTCTAAAAGTAATCCGGAACAGCAAGGACAGTAATTCATATTTTGTCAAATCCTGTTAATAAAAGTGTTATTGCAAATCCAGGCAGTCAGTTGATAAAGCCGTAATTACTTAAACTAATTTGTCTATATTTTGACTATAGTCTCAGAATGTGAGGAACTTGTGAGGAAATTTAAAATACTTATTATTTTTTATAATATTTATACACATTTATTGAGTAATCACCCCAGGGTATTGAACTATTTTCTTCTAAAATCCTGAGGATTGTTGACTGTTGACTGTTGACGGTTCACAGTTAACAGGAGCCACTGTGGTCTCAATACTGCTCGCTTTGTGCATTTTCAACTCGGAATTTGATTTTGGGAAAAGGTTAATGGTTCGACAAGCTCACCAACCGGGTAAAGGGTAAAGGTTTTTTCTTTCCCCTTTCCCTTGCCCCTTTTCCCCAAAACCCGACAAGTATTGACTGTGGTCTTGGGGGGGTGAACGAAATTTTGTGTGGGATTTCTAGCTAAGTATCCAAAAAATTACCCTCCACACTCCCCACACTTCCCACACTTCCCACACTCCCCACACCTTTTTTCGCTCACCCGTCTTGGGGTTCCCCGACTTGTTTGCCAGAGACAGGCGCGTGTATCTGTCACATTCTTTTCTCAAATTAGGATAGATTATTTGAATTTCCCGTTTTTATCGATGTTCTGATAGTCTTAGCGAAATACCGTAACTCTTCGCGTAGCATAAGGAAAAATATTTATTTCATAACAAAAAAATCAACTTTTCAATGAACTTGACTTTCATTTACATACTTCGGTTTTTTTTGCGCCATTCTACTAAGTTGGTGCTGAATTTGTGTAGTCTAATTCTCTACCTTATGGAATAGAAAAGTGACCACCGATACTCCTTGAAAGAATCCGAAGCATTACACGCGCTGGTGACTTTTTTATTTACAATTTTATTTGTCTTCCCATGTTTTACCCCAATTCCATACTGGGGCTGTATTTCATGCCTCGAATGCTATTATCAATTGCCAAAATTTTATTCTACGTAATACTACAAGCCCGTTAAATAAGGTAATCTCTTTAAATAACAGCTCATCTATATTGAATTTGACAATAGAATGAGTTTGTCTACTCTGAAATTCTATCTTCTCTCTACTTGGCGTTCCTGGCTTAGTTACTAAATTGTGCTGTTTTTCCTGTATTCGTTTAGTGAAATTTACAGGGCATACTTATCAAAATCCTTAATTACTTGCTTATTTCCAGACAAAAATTATTGATTGGCAAGATTTTACCGACTTTTATTTATGCTAGCTTCTGCTAGTTCGTCCTGTTATCAACAAGATAATTAGAATTGACTGATTAACTATGCAATTCAACGAGCGGCTGATTGATTTACCTACCTTATATCATGTTATTAATCGTACTCCCATAACGATTAATCCTGATAATTATGTAGTCGAAGCTATTGTCTTAATGAATCAGGAAAGATGTCATAAATATGCACAATCTAGTTATATATCATGGGATTTCAGGCTACAAGAGCGATCGCTAACTGATTGTGTCTTGGTTATGGAAGCAGGAAAATTATTAGGTATTTTTACACAACAAGATGTAGTCAGACTCATAGCTTCTGCAATTGATTTATCGAGGACAACAATGGCCGAGGTGATGAGGCAGCCAGTTGTTACCCTGAGAGAATCAGATGCTCAAGATATTTTCATGGTCTTATCGCTGTTCCGCCACCGCCAAATTCACCATTTGCCAGTTTTAGATGATGATGGGCAATTGGTAGGAATCATCGGTGAGGCTGACTTGCTACAAGCGTTTGATTTAGTCAAAATGGCTGGGGTTGTTGAAGGATTGCAACAATGTTTCCAAAAACCCACAGATGAGTTTACCCAAGCTAATGAGCAAGTTGAAATAGACCAAATGCGCTACCAAACTCAAAATTACTTGAAACTATGGGTTGAGGCACAATCTCGTGAAATTATCCAAGTTAATCAGCAACTTCAGCAAGCCCTAGAAGAATTTCGGACGACACAAGAGGAACTGCGGCAACAAAATGAAGAACTGCTGACTGCTCGCGAGATCATAGAATTAGAGCGGCGGCGTTACCAAGATTTGTTTGAGTTTGCTCCAGATGGTTACTTGGTAACTAATACAGCAGGTGTTATCCAAGAGGTTAATCATACGGCAGCAACGTTGCTGGCTATGTCCCAAGAATATTTGTTAAACAAACCTTTAGTATTGTTTGTTGCTCAGGAAGACCGCCAGACTTTTACCACCCGATTGAAAAATTGCCAGCAGGTACAAGAGTGGGAAATTAACCTCAAACCACAGAAAAAGAAACCTTTCCTGGCTAGGATTAAAGTGACTGCGATTTACGACTCACAAAACCAGCAAATTGGCTGGCGGTGGTTACTTTGCAACATTACCGAACGGCAACAAGCAAAAGAAGCACTGCGCCAAGCTCACAATCAGTTAGAAAGACGAGTGGCAGAAAGAACAGCAGAACTTGTTTTGTCTAACGCACTGTTGCAAAAAGAAATTAGGCAACGCCAACGGATGGAAGAGGCATTAAGGCAAAGTGAGAACCTCTATCGCCAACTGGTAGAAAGCCAAACGGACATTATTATTCGCATTGATTTGCAAGGGCGTGTGACCTTTGCCAATGCGGCTGCTTGTCAAACCTTTGGTTGGAGGGCAGATGAGTTTCGCACTCAGTCGATTGTTGACTTTCTTCATCCAGATGACTTACCGCAAGCCAAAGAAAATATCACAAGTTTAATATCTTCCTCTTGTATATTGACAACTGGTGAACGACGTGCATTCACTGTTAACGGTATTCGCTGGTTTCAATGGAAGAGTATTGGGATTAGAAATGAAGAAGGAGAAATTGTTGAAATTCAAGGGGTAGGGAGAGACATTACCGAACAGCAAGCAGCAATGCGCGATCGCCAAATTGCCGAAGAAGCACTGCGCCAAAGTGAAGAGAAATTCCGCTATTTCGCCGAAAATACCGAAGCAGTGATTTGGATTGCTAGCGCTAATTCATTGAAACCTTTGTACATTAGTCCTGCTTATGAAAAAATTTGGGGTCGTTCTTGTGAGATTTTGTTTGAGCAACCAGAGTTTTGGATAGATACGGTTTATCCAGACGATCGCCAATGCGCCAGCCAATTCATAGAACAACTGCTGAAAAATCAGTCGGCTTCAGCAGAATATCGAATTTTCCAACTTGATGGCTCCTTACGCTGGATTTGGAATCGGGGCTTTTCTGTGTGCGATGGCGAAGGAAAAATTAACTACTACAGCGGTATCGCCGAAGATATCACAGAGCGCAAACTCGCGGAAGAATCACTGCGCGAAAGTGAAGCGCGATTGAATTTAGCTCTAGAAACTGCCCACATGGGCATCTGGGACAGGAACCTCAAAGCCAACACCGTTATTTGGTCTGCCAATATGGGACTACTTTATGGTTTGCCCTCCGGTAGCCCATGTCCCAGTTTTGAAGAGTACCTAAATTTAATCCATCCAGAAGACCGAGAATCTGTGATTGCCAGCATAACTCGCGTTTTTGAAGAAGGAAGAGGAACCATAGAGTATCGAGTCGTCTGGTCTGATGGCAGTATACACTGGTTAAACTCCACAAGCCAGGTATACCATAACGAAATCGGCGAGCCGATACGAACCATCGGTACAAACAGAGATATCACCGAACGCAAACTCAACGAACAAAAAATCTCCTAACAAGCGGCTCTACTTGATATTGCCACCGATGCCATATTAGTCAGAGATTTCCAATTCCAAATATTATTTTGGAATAAAGGTGCAGAGCGGATATACGGTTGGCTCTCCAAAGAGGTGCTGGAAAAAGACTCTAGAGAGATTTTGTTTGCACCAGAAACTCAAACGCAATTAGAAGTGCCCCTAAAAAGTGTCATTGAAAAAGGTTGTTGGCAAGGTGAGTTAAATAAAATTACCAAATCTGGTAAGAAAATTGTCGTTGAAAGCCGTTGGACATTAATGCAGGATGGAAACGGTAAACCCAAATCCATCCTCTGTGTTGACACAGATATTACAGAAAAAAAACAACTCCAAGAACAGTTTTTTCGTACCCAGCGATTGGAAAGCGTTGGTACTCTTGCAGGCGGCATTGCCCACGACTTGAATAATATATTGACGCCAATTTTAGCCGCATCTCAATTGTTACAAAACAAATTGTTTCAAGAGGAAGAGCGTTGTCAACAACTAATGACACTTGTAGAAAGCAACGCTAGACGCGGGGCGACATTAGTCAAGCAAGTCTTATCCTTTACGCGAGGATTTCAAGGAGAGCGCAGAATTATCCAAGTTGAGTATTTGATTTCAGAAATTATCCAAATCACTCAGCAAACATTTCCTAAATCCATTGAATTTTCCACAAGCATCGCAGAAGATATTTGGGCTGTCACTGGAGACACAACACAACTACATCAAGTATTGATGAATCTCATAGTAAATGCCCGTGACGCTCTCCCAGATGGCGGCATTATCGCTATTTCTGCAACCAATCAGTTTCTTGATGAAACTTATACAAAAATGAATCTTGATGCCAAAGTTGGTAATTATATTGTGATTACTATTACCGATAATGGAATAGGCATACCGCCAGAAATATTAGATAAAATTTTTGAGCCATTTTTTACTACAAAAGGCGTTAATACAGGGACTGGGCTAGGACTTTCAACTGCACTTGGGATTGTTAAAAGCCACGGTGGTTTTATTAAAGTATCCAGCCGAGTTGGTAAAGGTAGCAAATTTCGAGTTTTTTTACCAGCGGTGCAAGCAACGGAAGTACTGAATGTAGAAAATTTAGAAGCGCATACAGGACAAGGAGAATTAATTTTAGTTGTAGATGACGAACCTCAAATTCGTGAAATTGCTCAAATCATCCTCGAAAATCACAATTATAAAATGCTCGCTGCCAGTACAGGCATTGAAGCCATTGCCTTTTATGCCCAGTACAAGCATCAAATTAAAGCTGTATTAATGGATATCATGATGCCAGAAATGGATGGGATCATCGCTATTCGCACCTTACAAAAAATGAACAAAGAAGTTAAAATTATTGCCTGTAGCGGTTTGAATTCAATGGAAATGTTGACCGAAGCTGCTGATACCAAGGTGCAAGCAGTTTTATCAAAACCGTACACAGCAAAAGAATTGTTGAAAATATTAGACCAAATATTTAGAAATTAAGAATTTAGGTTAAGATTTGTTGACTGTTGACTGGGAAGAGGATGGGGAGGCAATAGGGTTCGGGGAAAGGGGAAAGG
>NZ_JACKZU010000278.1:0-10966 GCF_014222165.1 Nostoc sp. 2RC | reverse complement strand
AGACCCCTCCCCAAAGCATCGGGGAGGGTTGGGGAGGGGTCTTGTCTATGTGTCGCATTCTTTTTTCAAATTGGTATAAGTTGATATTAATCACTAATGACCAATGACCAATAGACCTCTTGCACAAGAGTGCTTTTTGCACTCTTGTGGGAAAAGGGATACATGTTAATGGTTCGACAAGCTTACCAACCGGGGAAAGGGAAAATAGCAAACCTTTCCCCCTTTCCCCTTGCCCTTTTCCCACAAGACTGCAAGAAGTCTATTGACTAATGACTAACAGCATCGAGTTTTATCCGAGCTTTATTCGGACGACAGGGGCTTCCCCAACAAACTTGTCCAGAAGGCATACTGGTGAAAACACTACTACGAGCGCCAATTACAGCATTAGCACCAATTTTTACTCCCGGCCCAATGAAACAATCTGTGGCCACCCATGCACCATTTTCAATGGTGATGGTTGCTGTTTTCAAGCCAAAGGCAGGGTCTTGGATGTCATGGCTACCAGTACAGAGGTAGCTTTTCTGGGAAATTACGCACTGTTCGCCGATGTTAATTTCATCGAGACTATATAAAACTACGTTGTCCCCAATCCAACTGTAGTTGCCTATAGTAATTTTCCAGGGGTAAGTAAAACGCGCAGTGGGTCGAATCAATACGCCTTTGCCGATACGAGCGCCAAATAATCGTAGTAGAGTACAACGTAAAATATTTAACGGTTGAGGAGTCAGAGGAAAGGCGATCGCTTGTACAAACCACCATAATAAAATATACCAACCAGGACGCCCGCGATCGAACCAAGATTGGTTATATTTGCGTAAATCTACAAAAGGTTTGTCATTAGTCATTCAATTTTGGATTTTAGATTTTAGATTTTAAGATTTTAGATTTTAAATTTCTCCTCCAATCCAAAATTCAAAATTCAAAATCTAAAATTGCTAGAGTTAGGAGTCAATGGTCAATAGTTTTCCTTCTGCTCCTCGACTTCCCTGCTCAATAATTTCCTGCTTTGCTGTAGTTGCAGTATTTAAATGACCACCACAATTTCGTAATTCGTAAAGTTTAACTCCAATTTGATATTCATATTGACTCAGCAATCGTCCATATATATATCCGGCTTTGCCGTCTAAAAAGCCGCGTTGGATGATATAAAATAACACAAACCGCAAAAGAGGTTTAAATGGTAAGCGTACCCATACTTTTTTCAAAAAACGTTTGCGTTGCACTGCGTCACCAAATAAATTTGCACCAATAGTGCCGCTATCATCTTGACCTGTGAGAATATTATAATAAACGCGAGCTTCCCAATTTGAATAGCGATTGTGCCGTTCTAACCAATGATAAAGGTCGCGGAAATCTTCATGGAGCATATCATTTTTCAGATACCCAACTTGACCCTGTAAAATTACATGTTCGTGAACTTCGTTATCGCCAGTGTTGGGAATATCTTCTGTATGTAGATTTTCGTAGCGTCCTTTTTTATGCTTAAACAAACGCAAATTCCAATCCGGGTACTTTCCACCATAACGAATCCACTTGCCTAAGAAAAATACCCGGCGATTGAGATAATAACCACTATATTCATCTTGATTAATTGCCTGCTCAATTTCTTCCCAAAGTTCGGGAGTGATGCGTTCGTCGCAATCTACAATTAGTACCCATTCGTTACGAAAAGGTAGGTTATCTAAAGACCAATTTTTCTTTTTAGGCCAATGTCCGTTGAATTTAAATTGAATGACGTTAGCGCCATAACTTTTAGCAATTTCGACACTATTATCGTTACTTTGAGAATCGACTACAAATATTTCATCTGCTCTGCTGAGACTAGTGAGACAAGCTGGTAAGTTGGCTTGTTCGTTTTTAGCAGGAATTAATACAGAAACTGGTATTTTAGATGACATAAGAATTATAATTTATGATATTTATGACTTCTTATTTGATGTGGATAAAAGACCTTGAATAGCTGCATTTAAGTAGCCAATTTGACCGTAAGCATACACAAGTTTGTCAAATCGTTCTGCTGGGTCAAAGAAGTATTGCAATGCTTTGTACAAACCGCGCAAAAATCGTTCGCCCCCTCGTTGTAATTGAGCGATACCAGCCCTACCAGCGAGTTGTTCTCGATAGCACTCGCTGATACCTTGCCACCAGCCTCGGTTTAAAAACCAAGAACGTTGCAGGCGTTCTGGGGCAACATTATGAGCTACTAGTGCTTCTGGAAGATAAGCAACTTGCCATCCACGTTGTAGGGCAAATTCGGTCATTTGTAGTTCTTCGTTAGATAATAGATTTTTCCCTACTCGACCAAGATGAGGGTCGAAACCTCCAATTTCTTCTAAGAAACTGCGACGGATGGAGTAATTTAAGCCTCTTGGTGTGGAGCCTGGTTGCTGAATGTAGATGATATCGTCACCCAAGTCGTATGCACCTAGATTTCCTGATAGTCCTGGAGATAGCCACCTTGGTTGTTGCATTCCTTCAGGCCAGATGAGAGTGACTTTGCCACCAGCGATCGCTAGTTTAGAGTTATTGTAATAGGCAGAATATAAAACTTGCAGCCAGCCCTTGCTCGCAACGGCATCGTCATCGAGATAAGCCAGAATATCAGCACTAGCCACTTTTGCACCCGTGTTACGGGCGACGGATAAGCCGATGGTGGGTTCAAAGATATACTTGAGCCGAGGATCGTCAGCTCTTTGTTCTACTACTTGGCGAGTGCCATCGCTAGATCCATTATCAACTACTACAACTTCAAAATTAGCAGCAAAATCCTGTCCTAAAAGACTATCAATTGCAGCACCTAAGTAGGTATCTCGATTGTGGGTACAGATAATGGCAGAGATTTGGATATCTGGCATAGATTTAATTGGGGATTTGAGATTTGGGATTTTTGATTAAAATCTTCAGCAAGAATCCAGAATTTAGCATCAATATATTTAGCGGATTTGAATCCCGCTACTATATTGAAGACCACCAGATGGGAAATTTTGGTGTCATGTTCAGCCTTTATTCATCTGCCAGTGATACAAAATTCTTAACTGAATTTTGACGACTGACTCCTGAATTCTGGTTGTTAAATCTAATGCACATTTAGTCTTAGTTAATCTAAACTAAATTTTATCTGCCCACCAACCGAGTTTTTTCGGAAAAAATCTTCAAAGCTTCACGTTTGCTGAATGTGGCTATGTAAAACTACAAGACTTTGGGCAAGTTGAGCCAAACGGGTTTCCAAAGTTTGCTTACGCCCCAACAACTGACGTAACTTTTGGTAACGAGCGATCGCTATACTAACGGTGGGAACCTGATCTGCTGGACATGGGCGCGACCAAACTTTACCAGAATCGTCCACACCGCAGAGGCGATAGCTAGTAGCAGACGATTGGTAGGACACTTTTCCACCATTAGCGCAAATTTCTTCAACATAGTTCATTAGCCTGTCAATTTCTGCATGGCGGAGTGTCGCAGTTCCACCTGGTTCTGGTTCCTGAAAATTGGATTCTAACCAACCATTGACAATCGGCCCTTCTAAGTAAATATCCTGAATTTGCTGCAAAATATTTTGTAATTCTGTTTGCCAACTAGCAAGACTTTCTTGAATTTCTTGCAATATACTCATAGCCAAGCCTGGATTAGCTCCGTGGCGATGGCTACTGATGCTGGGAGTTTTGAACTTGGGTAGGCTCGGTGTTCTGCTTGTACTATCTTCTGCTTGAAAGGTTTGCACAGAGTCGTGGTGAGGAAATAAATTTTGTTCTTTATCAACACTAACGCCAGCTGCTTGTTCTTGTATCTTGACTTCATCATCCTGAGAAAATGAAGTGTTTGTGCTTGTTGTGGGTTCGTTGGCTGTGACACTGATTCTAAAAGAGAAAGGCCGCTTTGTTGAATCTCCTACTTCAGCAGCAGAGTCAGTGCCACGAGTTCCTAAATCGTGTAGAGTTGCTTCAATACGTTTTAAGCCTGGTTTCATAAACATACCCTATAGTTTGCTGTCCAGTTATTGGCGGGTTTTCAATCCCGACTTGAAAAATACAGCAGAATCGGTGAATTATCCTAGTCATTAGTAAAACAATTTAGATAGCTGTCTCACAGACTTAAATTTATTTACTTCACCAAATTGCAATCTACTGTAATTATTAATTCGCAATGATGCTGGTGCTAATTTTATCTCTTAAAAGTTATTTAGAATTAAAAATCTTACCAAGCCCTTCTGGCAGGGAATAGGGAATAGGGAATAGGGAATAGTGTAAAAACCTGCCCGTATACTGGGTTCAGAGCAACTAAATTTATTTATGAAAACAAAAAAAATATTTTTTAAGGGAACACTCATGCTGTGAAAAAATGCGTCCTTGTACAAATCCCCTACTTTTAAGTATGGAAATTTCCCTATTCTCTATTGCCTGTTAAGAGTTCCCTTTTAATTATTTGGGCATTGGGCATTGGGCATTGGGTATTGGGCATTGGGCATTGGGCATGAGGCACAAGAGGCTCCAGGGGTATGAGGAGAAAAAACTTTTACAACAACTCTCCCCTGCTCCCCATCTCCCCATCTCCCCACCTCCCTACCTCTCCATCTCCCCACTCCTGTGATGATAAACTGCAAACGTAGCCATATTGTGAAGATACTTAGGAAGTAACTTTTGAGTAAAGTCATTTTAGTCACAGGGCCAGCTCGTTCTGGTAAAAGTGAGTGGGCAGAAACTCTGGCTATGGAGTCGGGGAAAGCAGTTATTTACGTAGCTACAGCCACTGATAACCCAGATGATGAAGAATGGCACCAACGTATTTTAGAACACCAAAAACGTCGTCCCCAAGATTGGGTAACTCTGTCTGTACCTGTGGAACTGTCTGCTACCCTTGCTGACGCGAAACCCCATACTTGTCTTTTGGTTGATTCTTTGGGAACTTGGGTAGCGAATCTCCTAGAACAAGACGACCAAAGTTGGGAAAATCTGGTGGTAGAGTTTTTAGAGACTGTGGATTTGGTGGCTGCTGATATGCTGTTTGTAGCGGAAGAAGTAGGTTGGGGTATTGTGCCAGCTTATCCTGTTGGTAGGATGTTCCGCGATCGCCTTGGCTCTTTGGTACGCCGCCTAAGTTCGCTGTGTGATGCTGTTTATCTAATCACTGGTGGCTATGCTCTCAATCTCACTGTTCTTGGTTCGCCATTACCAACATCTAAAGACTTAATTCAAAATTAAACATTGAACCTCCGAAAAATCCCGATCAAAATTTACAATTGAGAGTATGGCTACTAAACAAGAAGTTAAGGCATATCTCGCCTACTGGTTTCAACTAGGTAAAAAAGTAATCGTCGGCAACGGCAAGGCAAGCATTCTGCCAAAGTCTGTGCTAGATGGCGATCGCTATAGTACAGAATTTGAGGAATGCTGGGAGCAGATTCTCTCGAAAGAATCTGGTGACTGTCATCTGGAAGGTACAGAAGAAACTATTGCCGAACTGTTGACATCGACGTGGGACATGTTACCTTGTTGTCGCTGCACAATGCCAGTAGCTACACGAAACCTTGGGATGCCGGCTTTGTTATGTCCTTGTAATGATTTATGGAACTGGCCTAATACTGAATTACCAACGCCACGAACTCCTATTAAGACTCAGGAGCAACTCAAAATTATCCACGCTAGGCTGTTGGATAATAGTATGTGAACTAACAAACACTTTGTAGGCTTAACAGTTCTCAATCGTCTCAGCAATGGAGAAACATTAGCTTCCTTTTACTTTTTACTTGATAATGTTATTTGTTAAAGCAATCAATGAAATTTAATGCAACTTATCGGCTATTCACATAGATTAAATAGCGGATATTTTTTTGTTACCCTATACCCGATTTTTAATCAAGATTACTTGGATAATTTGTATTGCCATTTCACTAGAAACACCCAAAGCTTGATACAAATCATTTAAAAAGTTTTTTTCTTCTTCAGCTACTACACCTTCAGCCAAGACTAAATCGGTGGCTATTGCAAAGGCTGATTCGCGCAAGTCTTGAGATAGACAATCTTTGGCAGCATTAAATAAACTATTAAAATGCTCCCCTTGGAAAATAGATAAAATTTTATCGAGCAGACTCTTCATCATTTCATGGGGATAACTTTTAAAAAGTTGCATCCGAGATAGCACATAAGTGATGGAGTTCGCTTGTTCGACGGAAAGGTAACCGTCTGGAGCAGTTGCCATCAGAACTATAACAGCAAAAGCTTCCGCTGAATTCAGTACTGGTTGAGTTTTGCTTCCTGTAACCAACACAGCATCGAGTAAACCCATTGTAGTAGCTCCTTCGTTAAGGTCTCAATAGCGATACAGTTGCCTGTGCATTTGCTGGACTACCAGGTGAAACTGCAACGCTGTGAGACTTTTATAGTTTAGTGTTCCCAGGATGATTTCATGGCAAACACTTGTACCCAATGGTTTTTGGGAATAAGTACACTGTTATTGTGTGAACTTATCGTTCTCCTGTCTTCTCTATTGTTTCAATTACTGCCAAACCTATACCAGAAGCTGCTATTAACAGTATTGCTGATATCAAAAAAGCATTGGTCAGCATTCGTAGGGCTTCGTCAAAAAAAATGTAGGTGGTCATTGCTTCACCTGCTAAACTTTGTGCCGCTAGTACTTTTTATTTCTCCACATGGTGATAGGTGAATTTCGCTGAAAAAGTGCTAGCAATTGCATCTTAACAAAACTTTAGCTCTTGCAGAACAATGGTGAAACTTTTTCTTTCTGAAGATTTGATGAACTTGAAAGAGTATTTGTAAAAGAAAATACTGAGACAAAAGTCCAAACAAAAGTTACGGCACCTTCAACTTCCGTAAACATTGTTCTGAAATTCGTCAATTCAGTTACAAAGAGTCAAGAAAGTAAATATCTACAAAAAGCTGATTTTTCTTGATTATTTTCTAAAATCTCTAGCAAATACTCTAGAGAATTTACTGACAAATTTTATAGTCACGTGCATCTATCTCAGTGCATATACAAAAGCAGAACGATGGACGATGCCAAGATTCTACTGAGAAAAAACAAACCCTAAAAAATTTTTAAATAATCAAGACGTTATTTTTCTCAGACTGCTGAAAGCTGCTGAGGACAATGGCATGGGCAAAATGTGAAGAAATATTGCGATTTTTTCAACCGCCAGAGGAAAGCGATCGCGCAGAATAATATTAAGAAATATTAAGATTTTTGAGACACAGTTAAAGTAAACAACGTTCGATAGTTGCTAGAACCGATTGAGAAAGTGCATCAAAATCGTAACCACCTTCTAAGCCAAAGAGAATTTTACGAGTTAGCGCCAGACAATAATCGGTGAATAAACCATAATCTTCTGATTGCAAGTTGATACTTGCCAAAGGATCTGCCGCATTGGCATCATAACCAGCACTGACAATCAATAAATCTGGTTGAAAGTTAGTTAAAAACGGTACTACCTTTTTTTCAAATAATGGCTGATACACCGTAATATCGCTACCAGGGGGTACTGGTAAATTCAAGACATTATCATAAAAGCCCCGTTCTGTTGCTCTCCCAGTACCGGGATAACATGGATACTGATGGAGGGAACAGTAGGCAATTTGCTGATGAGTTTCGACGATGGACTGAGTACCATTACCGTGATGTACATCCCAATCGAGGATGGCGACACGGTTAATTCCGGGTTGTTTCAGAGCAAAAAAAGCGGCGATGGCGGCGTTGGAAAATAAACAAAATCCCATACCCGCATCACTTTCAGCGTGGTGTCCTGGTGGACGCGCCAATACAAAAGCCGGATTATTGGATTCTAGTACAGCTACAACTCCATCTAACCAAGCACTAACCGCTAATAATGCCACATCATAACTGCGGGGCGAAATCGGTGTATCACCATCCAAAGGGCCGCCACCACTAGAGGCAATGAAAGAGAGTTTTTTGATGTAGGCTGGGCTATGAGCCTCAACTAATAAAGACATTAACTCTGGTTGTTCTGGTGCTGGTGTGGGGGCGCGCCATGTAATTTTATCTGCAAACGTAGCTGCTTTTAGAGCATTAGCGATCGCTATCAACCGTTCTGGTGTTTCCGGATGGTATTTTCCAGTCTTGTGATCTAAAAATTCGTCGGAATAGATGACTGGTAGCATAGAGTCAAAAGGGGTACCAACACTGAATGCCATTGTATCTTTATTAGGAAGAATTCAGAACTCAGGAGTCAGAAGTCAGCATGAATTGGAGTCTGATTCTTTGATGAATATTAGTTTACAATCCAGCCGAATCATCAATCAAAGGCAGTTTTAACATTATTTAATTATTACAATTCTATATTTTTATGAATAGAATTTTCAAATTCTATGATTTTAAATTATATTTACATCTTTAGTTATCTTTAACATTTTATTCCCACCAGGTTGTAGTTCATATTCAACTTTTTCAATATTTATTTTATAACCTTTGTCAGTACAATATTTAATTATTTTTTCTAAATGTGGCGAAGGCTTTAACATTAAATCTATCAGAGGAAATATTCTGATTTCTTGAGCAATACGCAGCATTTCACCTACTGAATTTAAGTGAAAATCATAATCTAGTTGCTCTGAATATAAAAACAATAAATGCGAACAAAGGGCTATGTCAAATTCTTGATTATTATATGCAAAGTTGGGCAATTCGCCAAATATATATCTGTTGGCCTTTTTACCACTATCATAATCAGCTAGAAATTCTTGAATTACTTTCACTCGATTTTGTCGCAAGTCATCTGGAGATTTATGATAGCTCCATACCCAATCGTTCGGTGTAGCCTTGACTTGATTAATAATGTTATCTACTACTTCATTAAATCTTTGCAGGATTTGATCGCCAGAAAATTGGTACAGGGGATCGATAGAAACTACATTTTTACCCTGTCGTGTCATTTCAGCATTAAAGCTTGCTGGCCCATCCCCAACCCCAATAATTCTTTTATTCAAATCTGCCTTTGTTAAATTGAATATTTTGATATATTCATCCATTGACCTTCCAAAGGGAACTACTTTATCTAAAACCATGACCATAGAGTTTGCCTCGTAACTAGATTGATCGTACTACTTCCTAATTATCAATTCATCATTAAGATACATATTAATAAAAGAACTTCCGCTTGGTTTAGAATCATAAATTATCTACTAGTCACCACGGACTACTAGGCGGCAATTATTTAAAAGTATGTCGATATCTTTTGCAACTTTAAAAGGATTTTTACCTTTGAATATAGCAGCGATTGCTGCTTCATAAGGATTTCTACCTGTTTTTTTCACAGCCTTAATAGCAGCTTCCTTTGATAATCCCCTGACGCTAACTAGCCATGCTGCTAATACATGTCCAGTACGTCCAATTCCACCAGAGCAGTGTACAACAACTTTCTCATTTTGTTTATCTGCTGCAATTAAAAAAGGAATTATTTTTTGTGTGAGAGTTTCTAAATCAACTAAATGAAAATCTGCGATCGGTGTCCAACAAACTAGCTGACTACCAAATTCCTGTTTATATGTCCCCAGAAGATCGGAGTAGTAAGCTAATTGTTCATCATGGAGAAGACAACAAACTCTTTTGATACCTTGTCCTTTCATAAATTCTATCCAATCTTCAACCATTTGATTAGTATATTGGGGACGTGCAGCACCAAATACTACTTGCTCATTCTCGCAAGCCGGAGAGAATTTATATTTTTTAACCTGTTGTATTTCAGCTTTTTTCATTTCTGCCATTATCTAATTAGCTTTTATTGATAAATCAAGATTTATGCTCAAGCTTTCAAACCATAAAATACGTCATGTAAATTTGCCTAAATAATTCATTAACTGAAGTTAATTAAACGTAAAATTTCATTAGTAGCCGAACGTAATAGAGCGTAAACTCGTTGTAGCCTATCTATCCGCAAAAAGGTAGTAATCGCCAAGACTCGATTGTAGGTTTTTCAATGTTAACCTACTTATTTAATACATACCTGTGCTTTTTCAAGAGTCCAAAGCTTAATTTTCACTTGGGACTCTTGACAACCTGAATGCAAAATATAAAATTTAAATGCATAGTAGCTGATGCCTTCTGTAACCAAGATATTTCCTGAAGCTCAATCAAAGTGATAATTATTCTTAAATGAGATTACCATTATGCAATTCAAACGGAACCAGAACTTAACAATACTTTTGTTATTAATTTTATCCTGTATCTCTTATCTACCTTTCACTTACAGAGATACACCAGGCGAGAGGGATGGTTTCAGAATGATCATGGGAATAATTGACTCAGTTACATCTGGTAAACCATTCGGTAGTCCATTGCTTTATGGACGCAACATCTCTTTTGGCTACTATGCTTTAATAGATATTTTTAGACCATTTTTTGAAAATAATTTTAATAGAATTATTCCAATTAGTAATTATCTAAATTCTTTAAGTTCAATTTTCATAGTTATTCCCATTTTTTATCTGGTAAAAAGATATTGGGGACTAACCACGGCAGTCTTAGCAAATTTATTACTGATATTGATTCCAGTTTGGTGGAGTACAAGTCTGTATGGACATCCCATGATTCCAGCAGTACTATTCATGTTTATCGGTTTAGCCTTAATTGCATATCGTTCAGAAGTAAAATCTTCAAATGCTGGCTTAGTGAAATTAATAATATTAGATATATTGATAATTTCTGCCTTTTCATTATGCTTAATGTTTAGGTTGGATGCAGTACTGATGTTTTTACTAATCCCAGGCTGCTTTCTTCTGGAACGCTATTCTGTCACAAAAGTTATTTCTTATTCTAGTTTATATATTTTTTTCGCCATAATTATATTTTTGCCTTTCAAATCACGACTTCCAGAAATTAATATACAGAGTGATGGAATATTAGAAGATTTAATTTTTTATCATGGCCCCGATATAGCAATTCAAAATCTCAAATCAGGAACGAAAGCTTTTATTCAAGCTTGTAATCCATTGTATATATC
>NZ_JACKZU010000277.1:0-11034 GCF_014222165.1 Nostoc sp. 2RC | reverse complement strand
GCCCAGTCCCCAATCCCCGAACAATACACTAAACTAATCATTTATAATGTAGTTTTGTAAAATCCTGTTCCTTAACTCTTCTATGGTTACGACACTTTCAGCAGATGTTTACGGAATGGCCACAGCACCAACTGTAGCTCCTGAACGGTCGAATCAAGTTGTCCGTAAGACTTATCCGAATTACAAAGTGATTGTATTAAACGATGATTTTAATACATTCCAACATGTAGCCGAATGTTTGATGAAATATATTCCAGGAATGAGTAGCGATCGCGCCTGGGATCTAACTAATCAGGTACACTATGAAGGTCAAGCGATCGTCTGGGTTGGCCCCCAAGAACCTGCGGAACTTTATCACCAGCAGCTGCGCCGCGCAGGTTTGACAATGGCACCCCTAGAAGCAGCTTAATCATTATGGGCAAACCCACCGCAGACCCCGACCGGACAACTTCCCAAAAAACTGCCAGATTAGTCTGGAATCACTCCACACACATTTCTGGTTTGATTCCGATTTTAGAACGTCTGTGCCAACAGGATGGCATCCAAACTGTAACACCGGGAGTCATTGGGCGGGTAAAAGGTCATTGCCCAAAAATGCAACTTCGCGTCTCAGTACCAATTCGTGGAGGCTACAAAGTTATCGCACGCCAGGGAAAAACGGTACAAGAAGTATTTATTTTAACTACTTTGACCCAAGAACAATTAGAAGCGGCATTAGCGATCGCCATGAAATGATAATTTGGTCATTGGTCATTAGTCATTACTCATTTTTTGTCATTTCTTCCACATCTCCCAATGCCCAATGACGGCAGTTGCTCCACTTGGGGAGACCCCAAGACCGCACTGCCTCCCCCATGCCCCATATCCTAATATTTATTCTTCAACACGGTGTACTGCAAATTTGTGTAGCGGCAGACTCACGATGCAAGAAAAAGTTAAGAAATATGACAAAGCAGTGGTAATTCTTAAAGTCATTAACAGTGATTCCCATTCGGGTAAAACTATTTTTTCTATGCCAAAAGCTATACAATAAACCAACCAATAAGAAAAGCTCATTCTAAACAAAATCTGCTCTGTTTGTTGAATATCACTTTTGTACTGCTTACCATCCCACAGTAATGCAAGTCCCAGGATGCAAGCCACAAAGGAAACAGCAACTACAAATTCATGACAGAATATATTTAACGACTGCATTTTGCATTTATCCCCAGTTTTTTCATATTGAAATTCAGTCTAAAGGAATATTCCTTACAGAAATACAAAATATTCACAAACCTCAATAAAACAATGCAGTTAATGTAAAAAAATGCAACAAAATATAAATAAAATGTTGCGCGTCTCAAACAGGGTATTTTTTGTGTTGACTGTTGACCGTTGATGGTTGATTGATAAATGATTATTAATGATATTAATTTTTAGAAGTAATAATACTGAGCGAGTTACTAGAACTATCTTCCCGACCTTGTTTTGAAGCAAAACAGGAAAATTGTCTCTCATCGAATTAGTATCAGCTAAATGAAAAAATTAAAGACAAGGGAGACAAGGTAGTCATCTCTCCCCCTTGTCTACCCCCTCTTCCTTGTCTCTCCTCATGCCCTATGCCCCATGCCCCATTCCCAATCTAAGAACAATTTTGTCCTAACTGTTCGCAAGCAGCAATACTCACCCAGCGGCTAGAACCATCTTGCCAGTGTTCTTTTTTCCATATAGGTGCATTGTGTTTGAGGGTATCAATAGCATAGCGGCAAGCCTCAAAGGCTTCACTACGATGAGGACAACCCACTGCTACTAAAACGCTGATTTCTCCAACTCGCAAACGTCCGATACGATGATGAATTGCCACTCTATTCACATCGGACGTGGATAAACGAATATCACTAGCAATTTGATAAAATACTTGCAATGCCATAGGTTCATAAGCTTGATACTCTAGGGCAACTACAGGTTTACCATCAGTTTGATTGCGAACCATTCCACTCATCACAACTATGGCACCGTTAGCCGGATCGTCAGATTTGGTATAAACCTCTTCAAGAGACAATGGTGCAAAGCTAATGGCAAAACTATCTTCAGCTCTTGGTTTAACACGAGAGGTAAGTGTAGTTGTCATAACTGCGTCAATATTATGTGGGCTTTTTCTATTCTCGCTGAACAAAGCACTACTGGTGTATGTTTAGTTGCCTGTTATATCAGGTTAGGTTGAATACTTGTAATTAAGACTGACGCAAAAACAGGGAGAAACGGGGAGACGGAAGGTTTTGAATTAGAGGTTATTTATTAAGTGAAAATCAAATTAATGTAGTAGCGTAACCGGGCTAAAATTTTGCAATAGATTTTATTGTGGGATGGGTGTCCTCACCCGTCCGGGCGGGCAGTATGCGCTACTACTTAAGATTTACTTTATAAATGGTCTAATTGTGATAGAAATAATGTCTCTAGAGATTTTGAGATGATGCACATTAATAACTAGTACAATCAGTGCCATCTACACGATCGCAATCATATCTGCCTCTAATTTGTTGATTGAAAAAGCTGCCAATTGAGTCTGAGGTATGTAAGTCTTCCCAAGTATCTTCGTCTACCCCTAAATACTGGTAAACAGCGCCATTTTGAAACTCAACTTGTAAAATCTGTTCGTCGCGATCGTAGCCTACAGCTGCTGCCATTGATGAGCTAACTGGTAACATGGCAATTGGTTCTTCTAGAAAAGGTAGTTTTGTACTTTCAGCGATTGCTTCGTTAAGTTCTTGCAATCCTTCATAAGCTTGTATCGGTGCTTGAATTTCTAAAAATTCTAATTCGTTACCCCGATCGAGTAACAACTGCAAATATCCGTCAGAGTGAGCGATCGCTACTAAACTACTCAAATCTACCTTAGATAGCCTCATTAATTTTGCTCTCCTGTTGGCGTAGTCGCGAGTGTCAAATTTTTATACAACACTAGAATTGTTTATAGTATTTTTGTACTATAAAATTACTTAGTTGTCAAGTTTTTTCACACTCTCAGGACTAACTTAATTTCGTTGACAGTTGACTGTAAATGGTCAACTGTCAACGGCAGAAGTGGCTTATATATTAAAAAATTATATTTTATTGATAATTAAATCATAGTTTTTTATTAAAAAATCAACTAATTCAAAACATGGTTAACCTGAGATTATCTCAATATTAAGGACTAATATTATTGTCAAAAATATTCATATTTCAGAAACAAGGCTAAAAAATTTCTTACATCTCACTAATGAAAATAAGGAGATTCTATTGATTAAAAAAATAGACCCGCAAAGTTTCCAGAGCAAGCGACTAGGCACGTACTTGATTGAAGCTGAACTAATTACTCCAGAACAATTAAACACAGCACTCAAAACACAACAATTAAGTGGTGAGCAGTTAGGAAAAATTCTGGCAACGCATGGTTTTGTTAAGCAGCAAACAATTGAATACTTGATGTCAAACCTTGTATTACCAGAACGAAATAAAATCTTAACAAATCAGTCTTACTCAAACAATCGCAAGAGTGATTATCTATCTGTAGTTGAGTCGGATAATTCTATAAAACCAGAAAATGTGATGGTAGGATGGCAATCAGCACATCAATTACAGGTATATCTTTCTGCTAACAAGACCTTCAAATTTCTGTTGGTAGTTGTATTGTTATTTGCTGTTGTCAGTCTTATTGCTAATTATAATATCTATTACCTACCTGATTTTCTGGGAAGGGATCTTTTGAGAATTTTATTCGACCTTAACAGCGAGGATAATATTCCTACAATTTACTCTGGAACAGCTTTACTTTTTTGTTCTATTCTGACGGAAATCGTCTTTCAAGCTCAGAAATCAGCTAAGAATAAAGATTCATGGGCGTGGAGAGGGTTATCAATAGTCTTTGCTGGTTTGTCTTTAGACGAATTAATCGGTCTTCATGAAAGACTCACTAAACCATTGGGAGAAATGTTTAATACCAGTGGTTTTCTTTACTACGCTTGGGTGATTGGGGGTGCTATCTTCGTACTTGTATTTTTGCTCGTGTTTGGGCGATTTATCATTCATCTTCCTAGAAAGACACGACACTTATTTTTAATTGCTGGGACAGTGTACGTAAGTGGTGCAATTGGTACTGAATTGATAGGGGGATACTATCATTATTACTACACCTCAAACAGTATGCTTTATTCCTCAATTACTACTGTAGAAGAGGTGCTAGAAATGCTGGGCGTAATTATTTTTATCTATGCATTGTTATCATACATAAATTCCAATATGAAAGGTATAGATATAGGAATCCATCTGAATGATGGTAAGAAACAAAACCATAGGAATTAGTTCAATTAACGTTCTACTCCGTTAGAAGCTGCGAAATTCACAAGCATGGTACTGATGTACCAAAAGTTGTGATGTTGCAAAGACAAATTCAAATAAACTCTGGCGGTTCAATTCATACCAATTTGAAAAAAGAATGCGACACATAGACAAGACCCCTCCCCTTGCTAAGGGCGGGTGGGGTATCTGTCGCAAACATTTTTTGAATCGGTATCAGATACAGCATTGTTTGTCATTGCAGACATAGAATGATATTATATCTGGCTGAAAACTTACCATTTAGGGGGCAGAAAGAAGAAAGAGGGGTTATAAAAACGGATTTGGGAGTTTGAGAAAATCAGGATTAGCCCCAGGGCAATTATCTCTCAGTGCGTTAAGCGTTGTCATAACGCGCCCTACTGGACTGACACAGCTAACGCAGTAAATTAGCTGTGTTAGTCCACTACCAATACGCTTCAGATAAGCAGTATGAACTTCCCTTGTAGTTTGGGAAAAGGTTAAGGGGTGAGGGGTAAACGATGTATTTGAAACCTTTCCCCTTTACCCTTTTCCCTTTAACCGAACCGTATTGAGTCCACTACAACCTAAGCTTTACTTGATAAATCATTTCTAATACCGTTTCTTTGTGAAGCTGCATATATTTACCCCCCGGCTGTCGTACACCACTATGTTTTCTTTGTAATCACATTTGACGTTTAATCAGGTTGAAATATTTAGTAAAGCCCCAGGACTGGGAATTCATTCCTGGGGCAGTTATACCTGACCACCTTTACCTTTTTAATGTAAAAATCTTGTGGTTATAAAAGTTTGAAAAGACATATCTATCCGTATTTTGTCTAAAGAAAATTCAGCTTAAATAGATATTTGATGTTATTATTATCCATTTTAAAAAAACTAGCAATTTGTCTTTTGATATCAATACAAAAGCTAATCGTGGTATTTTGAAACTCAAAGATACAACTCAAGTAGTTATGTCTATTATTTTCAAGTTAGGGACTTGATTTTTAGAAGACGATCGTTAAAAATAAAAATATCATGATTCATACATGATTGTAGCCGAAAAAAGTGACAGAAGCCCTTACTAAAGTCCGTGAATGCGGACTTTTTTTTGTATTTATATCTGATTACTCTCAATCCTTTCCATGCCTACGAGTTGTATGAATGGGTATTTAAGAGTTATTTAACTAAATTTTCTTGATAAATGATACAGAAAAAATTGATTAGTCTTTTAATTTTAATATTTTAAGTCTATATATTTTCTTGTTTGCAAATAAATGATGCTATGAAGTGGGACTATGATTTTTTTACCTAAGTTTTATGACCACTGTGAAAAATCTTTTTTCTGAAAATGCTATATGTTAAAAACTCCTCACACTATAAATAAAAACATAATTAAACATAACTATAAGAATTACGTCTAAATATCTCACATTAGACAATTTTGTGAAAATATTATTTGCTTTTTTCAAAGAAAAAGGGGGAAAGAGGAAGGGGTAAGGGGGAAAGGTTTCAAACACATCAGATCTCTTGCACAAGAGTGCTTTTTGCATTCTTGTGGTCAAAGGGATACATCTTTTAGGACTTACGCAAAAGTATGAATAAACTAACCGCAAAGGACGTATGGACACGTTAGCGAAGCGGTAGCGACCAAGGAGCGTCAGTGGCTTTCCGCAGGGTAGGGCACGAAGTTATAAGAGTTTGAGAGAGTTCTTGCGTAAGTCCTAATCTTTATTGGGTAAAGGTAAAATACCAAACATGCACCCTCTTTCCCCTGCCCCTTTTCCCGACTTCTCTTAGAAGTCTATCCTTTACCCCTTAAGCTTTTCCCAGACCACAACGGAAGTTCATACTGCTTATCCGAACCGTATTGCTCCTACTCGCCCTTCATTTGCTTCCACTGAGAAACTTTCTTACCCAAACAGTATTAATGCATATTTTAAGAAATATAACGTTATGTTAAAATTATTAACGGGTCAGGAGCCGATGGCAACACGCATCTGGCAAAAGGCCGATTTATTCAACATTCCCACAGAACTTACAAAATGATTTTATCGATTCGTCCCGATCTAACTTCTGCCGATCAGAGACTGTCATCTTTAGTGGTTGAAGAACAGCAGACTGTGACAGAAGCCGAAATGATGCAGGCTGTACGTACTTTGTTGATTGGATTAGGAGAAGATCCAGACCGCGAAGGACTCAAAGATACTCCAAAAAGACTGATGAAAGCTTTGCAGTTTCTGACAAAAGGATACCATGAGTCTTTGGATGAACTGCTAAATGGAGCAGTTTTTACAGAAGATGCTCATGAAATGGTTTTAGTTCGGGACATCGATATTTTCAGTTCCTGCGAACATCATATCTTGCCGATTATTGGCCGTGCCCATGTTGCTTACATTCCCAATGGTAAAGTTATAGGTCTATCAAAGATTGCCCGTATTTGCGAGATGTATGCACGACGTTTACAAGTGCAAGAACGTCTAACGGCGCAAATTGCTGATGCATTGCAAGGATTACTCAAACCCCAAGGAGTTGCAGTGGTGATAGAAGCAACCCATATGTGTATGGTAATGCGCGGTGTGCAAAAACCTGGTTCTTGGACTGTTACTAGTGCAATGCGTGGTGTTTTTGCTGAGGATGAGCGGACTCGTCAGGAGTTTATGAATCTGGTACGGCACAATTCTAATTTTGGTTAGATATGGTGGGGAAGGCAATAGGGAGTGGGGAAGGCAATAGGCAATAGGCAATAGGGAGTGGGGAATGCAATAGGCAATAGGCAATAGGGAGTGGGGAAGGCAATAGGCAATAGGCAATAGGCAATAGGGAAATCGCTTTATTTAGTGACATGACTGGTAACTGTTATACTTTTTTGCCAGAGCATAGTGGTAGTCCTAACAGCCTTGAGGGTTGCTATAAAATTAGCTGCTCTGTATCATGAATCAATTACTCAATTGCCTTCGCAATTGCTAATTATTATGTTAGGCCCATTGCCCCTTGCCTCTTGCCCCTTGCCTCTTGCCCCTTGCCTCTTGCCCCTTGCCTACTACGCTAATCATTCGGGTCTCAAATCATTGGATAATTCCACAATGCCCCTAGATCCATCAATTCGTACTCGTTGACCATCTTGCAAAAGCCATGTAGCACCGCGAACATCCATGATTGCGGGAATGCCATACTCACGTGCAACGATCGCACCATGAGAAAGCCGTCCGCCAGCTTCGGCAATTAATCCTCCAGCCCTTAATAACAAGGGTGCCCAGCCGGAATCTGTGTAAGGTACTACTAAAATCGTATCGCGATTGATTTCTGGAACCTCTTGTAAATTTCGTAACACCTTCACTCTGCCCTCTACCTGCCCCTGACTAGCTCCAATGCCTTGTAAAATTTGGTCAGAGTAAAGAGCGGAGGGTGCTAAGGGATGGGGCGGTGTATTACCGTAGACTACAAAGGGTACTTGAGTAATTTCGCTATCTTGGGCGAATTGCGATCGCCTAAATTCCACTAACTCAACCAAGTGTTCAACTAAAGCTGAATCTTCACCCGCCACTAAACGCCGCACTTCATCAAAGTCTAGAAAAAAGATATCGTCTGTTTTCTTCAATAAACCAGACTTTAACCAAATCTTTTCTAAAGCAACGAAAGACCAACGCAATTCAGCCAAAAGCCTGGAATAAACTTCGGTGACTCGTCCTTTGATATCCACACGCCGCTGGACAAATCCACGTTTGCGGGTACGGAAAAAGATGTTATTGTTCGTATTTTTACCGCCTGCTTGTAGTTCGTTTCCTTGGATTAACTGCACAAACATCTGTTTGATCAGTTGGGGATTCTCTCGCCAAGTGGGAACGGAAATATCAGTTCCCACTTCACTTAAATAGCCATAGTCTTGAAGTAATTCGTCAAATTCTTGGAGGATTTTTTTGCCTTTGGGGGTTTGGTTTAATTCGTCAAATACCTGCTGTGGTTCGCAGGTAGATAATATCTCCTTAGCATCTGCGGCGATGGCAGTTAGCGATCGCAATGCTGCTACCTCTGGGGTGACGCTGCGATCGATTTGCTTATCCTTCACTCGAAAAATCGACTGTCTTAAGGCAGCACTTAAGGGAGCTAAAATGCTGTAGTACGTCCCTCGCCGCAGTAATTCTAAAATTAAGTCAATTCTTACCAACAGCTGCGGTGCTTCAAATTGATTGATATCTTCCTGCGCCAACTGCGACAACCCAGGAATGAACAGTTTGTAATAATCCTGTTTGAAGTCTTTTTCTAAACTTAACTCTTGTTTGAGCAACCTCCCTAGTCCTGGTAAATTCTCCCAAGTGGACTTCCAAGAAGGCTTACTGAGTTTTGCTCCCCTGGTTAAAAACTCCAGACTTTCCGGCGGCAATCCCATGCGGATAAAAATATCTCCTAAGAGGGATGCATTAAAGTAAGCTCTCGAATAATGCAGAGTTGCAGTTTCAGTGAAATCTAACCCTGAAGCACGTTCCCCCAAAACTAAAGTAAAAAGTTCCCCCCAAACTCCACAGGTTAAGGGACGATTAATCGACCATGTTAAGGGGTGAATGACTCCGGGAATAACTTCGGCGGCGATTTTTTGCGTCCAGATGGGTAGCAAAGTGGTGATTGGTCGAGACTGCAATACCCAAAGAGTTTGACCGTCGTAACTCCATTCGATATCTTGAGGAGTGCCGTTGTAACGTTTTTCTAATCGGTAAGCTAAATATGCAACTTGCTTGATTAATGCTTGCGGAACTCGTCCTTCACCTTCCAATTGTACCGAAGAAGAATTTTCGCTCTCAAAAACAAAAGCCCGATATTGTTCTGGTGTGACTTTTCCGGAAACTACTTGTGTCGGGCTACCTGGGAGGGCTTCAATAATAATGGCATCACCTTGCTGGGTAATGGGATCGCGGCTGAAAGCTACGCCAGAAAACACACTCTGGACTTGTTGTTGAATCAGCACCGCCATTGCTGTTTCATTTAAACCGCGATCGCGCCGATATTGTACAGCAGATGGATGATTGTAGGAAGCTTTGACTTCAGCGATCGCTTGCTGTAACTCCTGGGGACTGGTAACATTTAAAACTGTTTTATACTGCCCAGCCGCAGAAGCGAGTTCTGAATCTTCGCCAATGGCAGAAGAACGCACCACCAAAGGAGATAATTCTGACGGCTGGAGAAATTCTGTCAACAGTTCTGGATCTTCATCAATGGGAGCAAGTACCCATCCCTTTGGTACTGAATAACCCCAGCGCTTAATTTGAGATAACGTAGCAGCTTTTTCGCCGACGATGGCAGCATCTAACTCTTCATCTAAAGAAACCATTGCTCGATCCCCGCGTAAAAATTCCAACATTGCTTGCGATTCTGTCTGTGCTTCTTCAGCAGCCAGATTCATATCATCAGGAATTTTTGTATAAATCCAAGCCATTAGACAAGCTAAAACAACAGCCGCAAGCATTTTGGGGACATCGCTGAGGTGCAAAAGGGTCACAAACAAAGGAAACAGTAGCAAAACCCCAAATTTCACTACATGTCTGGAATGCATAACAGAAAAGCTAATGCCCGCAAAGAAAAAGACAAATATTGCCACCAGTGGGTCGTGTACGACAAATCCCCAGACAACATTTGTCGTACCTGCCCCTCTGCCTATCCAGTATCTACCGATTACCAGAGCAATGAGGGCGACTATTTCCCAGAAAGAGCCTTCTGGAAAAAAAGCGCGGCACAGTAAAACTGCTGCAATACCTTTAAAAGCCTCTGACAAAACTGCCAGAATCCCAATGAGTGTACCCCCATGATAAAAAGCCGCAGATACACTGATGTTTCCTGTACCAACTTGTGATAGACGCTTACGTTTGAGGGCGTAAGTAATCCATTCAATCAGCGGCAATCCGCCCAAAAGGGGACAGACAATTAAGATAACTAAGATAGCCCAAAGTTCAAACATTTTGGATTGTGGATTTTAGATTAAATTTGCCATCTAAAATCTCAAATCTCAACTCTAAAATTTTTATGAAATTTTGATGGTTATCAAGGGACTTTGAACAAAAGCAATTCAGGAGCCAGAATTCACAACTCAAGAGAATATTTGATGAATGAATCGACCAATTATACTAGACTTCGTAGACACACAGGATATATGAAAGTTTCTCAAGTACACAGGCTCACTTTTCAAGCCAAGAGAGACTTTCAGTTTAGAAAGATTATATTCTTAACCGTTGACCGTTAATAGTTCACAGTTAACAGTCAACCACTATGTATTGTTATTTTTTCCAGTTTTTTGATTTTTAAATTCTGTATTTTTTCTTAAGAACACTTGGCTAAGACGGAGGTCGTTTTTGCCAAGTGTTCTTTTAGCCTAATGATGATTTTAGTTTATCGCATAGGCGGCTTGAAGCGCCCAAACGATCAGAGCAGCGATCGACCCTAGAAGCAGCACGGTAGAGATAGTGACTACTTTTGGGGAATCTGCTCCCTCAAACTTCATAATTCCTCGATTTAAGTCGGACACAGTTTTGTAATCCTCCTCTGTGACGGCATGAAATATTTGTCCGTTTTGATTGTAGTCGTTATATTGGCGGATAACGTTAAATTTCCAATACTATTTTGTTTAAACTTTGCAACTTTTCCATCGCCATAATTACCTACTTCTAGAGATGCAGAGTTGTAGTTTATACAAAATGGGAAGATGGGGGAGTGTGGGGAGTGTGGGGA
>NZ_JACKZU010000276.1:0-11095 GCF_014222165.1 Nostoc sp. 2RC | reverse complement strand
CCCCAGTCCCCAATCACTTAACTTTCAGTGCAGATTTTCCTAAAGACTGGCAAATGACATCATTTTGCGGTGTATGGATACGGCTGCACAAAACGTCACGGTAGTGTCGCTCTAAGGGGTTCTTTTTTAACATACCAGGATTACCAGTTAGTTCCAAGGCAATTTCTACAGCACGAATGGAGTTAGTGGTAGTTAAATATTTAACGCTTTGTGCCTGTAATCCTACGTTAAGTTCGTACTCGCCACGATCGCAATCTTGAGCTAAGCCATAAATCAATCTGCGGTTTGCAAATAGCAGTGCTTCTATTTCACCCACAGCTGCTTGAAAACGTGGTAATTTGGCTAGTGGCTCTCCTAAATTAGATGGCGATCGCTCCCAAAGATAGTTAATCAACCAGTCTCGCGCAGCAGTGGCAACACCGAGATACAAGGCGCTGATTGTTAAACTTCCCCAAGTAGAAATCAATGGGTCAACAGAAGGCATAGCAGAGATGGGACGAATATCAATGGCGTATTCTGGGGGAATTAATACATTTTCTAAGATGAGGTCGTGGCTACCAGTGGCTCTCATCCCCAAGTGATCCCAAGTTTCTACTATTCGCAAGCCAGGTAAATCGCGGGGAACGAGAAAATTTCCAACTTGCAGTTCATCTTCTGTTGTCCTTGCCCAAACAACAAAGTAGCTGAGGATGGGACTACCTGTGGTGTATTGTTTGTGACCCGTTAAACGCCAGCCTTCTGTTGTCCGTTGGGCAATGGTGGCAGGTAATCCACCTCTGGCTGGTGTGCCTAATTCTGGTTCCACACGGGCAGCATTTAGTAACGCAATGCCTTCCATTGACTCACGACATACCCGTTTATATACTTGTGGAGGCCAGCGACGACTACGAGCTGCGTGGGCATGTTGGAGATAGTGCATTGTCAGTACCAATGCAGTGGAAGCATCGCCCTGCGCTATGCCTTCAATCACTCGACAGACAGTCTCTAAGCCCAAATCCTCACCACCAAATTCGCGGGGGATGGTGAGGTTAAGCAATCCAGCCTCATGCAAAGCTGTAAAATTTTCAAAAGGAAAGGAAGCCTCTTTATCGTGTATTCCTGCACGACGGGCAAAGTCCTTAGCCAAAGCTTCAACTCGCTGAAAAATATTTGGGGTAGTTTCTAGGCTTTTGGCTATTAAAGTGTCTGGCGGGTCTTGTTGCAACTGTGACATAATATACTCCTTGCCGAAGGTAAACTTAAATCTTCTAAAGACGACCAGACATTCGTCCTGCGAAAAAAAAGTTGATGTTACTGCAAACTTGGGACGCTTTTATTATAAATTTGGCGATCGCAATTATTTCTACGTCAGTTCTCAACCTCGAACCCTAGATTTCTAGTGAATGTGATGAATAATACTAGAACTCGACCTGAATATTGTAATTATTTCAATTGAATCAGTATGACATAAACAGCTTTAAGACAGCAAGCTGACTATAGATAAGCTATTTGGCTTTTAATACTAAGTTGCAATTGTATGTAGTATTTCTCCCCCTGCCTTCAATACGGCGTACCGTCTTTGTGGGTAAACTGCCATTTACCTTCCACAAGCAAGGCTAGAAGGTCGTCATCGGGATAAATTGCTTCGTCTCCTGGGGTGCGATCGCCGATTTCTAGGTACACAACCTCCTCTGAGGTCTCATTAATCAGGTTGTGTCCGTTCCCAGTCCCTGCCTTGAAACCTGCACACATACCAGGGGAGAGTTGAGTCCGACCTTCGTCAGTTTCCAGCGTAGGTTTTCCCTTCAAGATGTATATAAACTCATCTTGTTTGGAATGAGCATGACGGAGAGCAGAAATCGCGTTTGGAGCTAATTTTGTTAAGTTGACACCAAAGTTTGTTAAACCAAACAGATCTCCCAGTGGTCGTTTCTCCCTCCCCGTTATGCGAGACGCAAACGGTTCTGGATAGTTTGTTGGCTTGGTACGCAGAGGTGCTTCAGCCGCATCGATAGCAATTGGGTTTGTTGGTACTTGCATAGCCCTAATTTAAATGCTAACACCTTTAAATACTAACTCTATAAAGGCTTGCAGAGCCGACGCTGCCAGAGATTGCCAAGATTTTTACTACGCTTGAAATTATAAAGCTTACTATCCTGGTTTTCAATAATTGCTGTGAAAGGTTAAAAATGCTCCGTGATAGAAATTACGCAGCGAGTTTGTTGCGTATACTTAAGGCGGAAACTCTTACAGCCTGCGCGTCACACTAAAACGTCAAGGCAAAAGCTCTTACAAGGAAGGCAGAAGCTCTTGCAGGCTGCACGTAATACTTAAACCTCAAGGCAGAAGCTCTTACAAGGAAGGCAGAAGCTCTTACAAGGAAGGCAGAAGCTCTTGCAGGCTGCGCGTAATACTGAAACCTCAAGGCAGAAGCTCTTGCAGGCTGCGCGTAATACTGAAACCTCAAGGCAGAAGCTCTTACAAGGAAGGCGGAAGCTCTTACAAGGAAGGCGGAAGCTAAATAAATGTGATTGCATATTACGAAAATATGCTGCATTTACCGTAGTATGCTTTAATAATAGAACCCTGTAGATTGCTTGTTACAGCAATATTATTGACGATTTGAATTTTCAGGCGATCGCTTTTTGGCGATCGTAGCTACACATTGTTGTTGGCACTCATTACCCAGTCCCCAATCCCCAGTCCCTTTTACCCAAGGTAAAAAAGTAGAGTCAAGACGTTGATTAAGTTTTCTCCCACTCAATTGCTCAGTATTGTCATACCTGCGGTGAACAGAACCATCGCTTTGTTTAAGAGATGCAAGCAGCAACGAATTTACACTTTTTCCCTAATGTTTACACTGGGACTTGGTTTAACATTAACTGTCTTTGCGTGTTCTCCAACCACGAGCAACAGTGGAACCACACCAACAACCCAGGCATCAAACAACACCGTAGTTCGTATTGGTTATCAGAAAGCATCAACTATTCTTTATGCACTCAAAGCACAAGGAAGTTTAGAAAAAGCCTTTGCAGCCTCCGGTGCTTCCGTAACTTGGTCGGAATTTCCTGCGGGCCCTCCAATGTTGGAAGCATTAAACGCAGGTAGCATTGACTTTGGCTATACCGGAGAATCACCACCAATATTTGCCCAAGCAGGGGGCATTCCTTTAGTTTATGTTGCTTACGATCCCTGGAGTCCCAAAGCTGAAGCTATTATAGTTCCTAAAGATTCATCCATTAAAAGTGTAGCTGAACTCAAAGGTAAAAGAGTCGCCTTTGCCAAAGGCTCAAATGCTAACTATTTATTAGTCAAAGCTTTAGAAAAAGCAGGACTACAATACAGTGATATTCAACCCAAAACCTTACCACCAGCCGATGCTCGTGCTGCTTTTGAAGGTAAGAACGTCGAAGCTTGGTCAATTTGGGATCCTTACTTAGCCGCAGCAGAAGCCGCAACAGGCGCACGTATTTTAACAGACGCAACGGGATTAGCTCCCAATCGTGGTTATTATCTAGCGGCGAAGTCTTTTGTTGACACCAAACCAAATGCTGTAAAAACAATTTTAGACGAAGTGAAAAAAGCCAGCGATTGGGCGAAAAACAATCCCAGTGAAGTTGCAAAACTTATTTCTCCAGCATTAGGTATTGATGTTCCCGTGTTAGAGATAGCTGAAAAACGGCGTGAGTATGATGTACTTCCACTCACAGATGAAGTCATTAACAAACAACAAGAAGTTGCAGATACATTTTATCAAATCAAATTGATACCCAAGGAAATTAAAGTTAAAGAAATTGTTTGGCAAGGAAATTAATTGAGAATTCAGGAGTCAGAATTCAGGAGTCAGGAGTCAGGAGTCAGAATTCAGGAGTTAGGAGTCAGAATTCAGGAGTTAGGAGTCAGAATTCAGGAGTTAGGAGTTAGGAGTTAGGGGTTAGGAGTTAGGAGTTAGTTATGGTCTGTGTTTTTGCATGAGATGAAAAATATATGCAAAAGACTCGATAAACACAGTCCATAAAAAAAGAATAAAAATATCTCTTTCCTATTCTCCACTTTCCATTTTCAACCCAAGTTTAATCCAAAATTGTATGGCTAACATAAACACACAGTGGATCAAAACAGATGTCCTGGTCATTGGCGGCGGTACGGCGGGGACAATGGCTGCAATTAAAGCTAAACAAGCCGATGGTGAGGCCCAAGTGTTGATTTTGGAAAAAGCAAATATTCGTCGCAGTGGTGCGATCGCTATGGGAATGGATGGAGTAAACACGGCCGTCATCCCCGGACATTCCACCGCAGAACAGTATGTGCGTGAAGTCACCATTGCCAATGATGGCATTCTCCACCAAAAAGCTGTTTACCAAACAGGAAAGCTAGGTTACGAAACCATACAAGAGTTGGAAAGTTGGGGCGTTAAGTTCCAAAAAGACCCCCAAGGTAATTATGACCTCAAACAAGTGCATCGGGTGGGTAAATATGTGTTGCCCATGCCAGAAGGTAAAGACCTCAAGCAAATTCTCACCCGACAGGTGAAGCGCCATCAAGTTAAGGTCACTAACCGTGTAATGGCTACGAGAGTGCTAGTTAAAAATGGTAGAGCAATAGGCGCAGTTGGATTTGACGTGCGCGCTGGCGATTTTGTTGTCATCCTTGCCAAAGCCGTCATCCTGTGTACTGGAGCCTGTGGACGTTTGGGACTACCTGCATCTGGCTATCTTTACGGTACTTACGAAAATCCTACTAATGCTGGCGATGGCTACTCAATGGCTTACCATGCAGGAGCAGAATTAAGCAACATCGAATGTTTTCAAATTAACCCACTAATAAAAGATTATAACGGGCCCGCCTGTGCTTATGTTGCCGGGCCATTTGGAGCATATACAGCCAACGCCGAAGGACACCGCTTTATTAATTGTGATTACTGGAGCGGTCAAATGATGTTAGAAATTTGGAAAGAATTAAACTCAGGTAAAGGCCCCATTCAAATGAAAATGAATCATTTAGATGGGGATACAATTTCAGAAATTGAGTCTATTTTATGGGCAAATGAGCGTCCTAGTAGAGGACGTTTTCATCAAGGTAGAGGAGAAGACTACCGCACTCACGGCGTTGAAATGAACATTTCCGAAATAGGGTTATGTAGCGGACATAGTGCATCTGGTGTTTGGGTGAACGAAAAAGCAGAAACCACAGTCCCAGGACTTTACGCCGCCGGAGATATGGCTAGTGTCCCCCATAATTACATGATTGGTGCATTTGTCTTTGGAAGATTGGCAGGAGAAAATGCAATTACATATATTCAAAATCTAGAACATTTAGAACCAGACGCAGATTTTTTAGAAGCTGAAAAATCTAGAATTTATGCACCATTAAATCAGCCAAATGGCATTCCCCATACTCAAGTAGAATACAAGTTACGCCGATTTGTGAATGATTATTTACAACCGCCAAAATCTGCCAACAAAATGGAAATTGGCTTACATAACTTTGTGCGCTATCAAGAAACACTAGCGCAAATGGGAGCGCGAGATCCTCACGAATTAATGCGCTGTATGGAAGTGCATTTTATCCGCGATTGTGCAGAAATGGCAGCACGCGCTTCTTTATATCGTCGTGAAAGTCGTTGGGGTTTATATCATTATCGTTTGGATTATCCAGAAAAGAATAATCAAGAATGGTTTTGTCACGTCAATTTGCAAAAGAATGACACTGGCGAAATGACAATTTTTAAACGTCCAGTGGAGCCTTACATAATTGACGTAGATTTACAAAAGGAATCTTACGATGTAGCAGTGCGATAAAAAACGAACCACAGAGGACGCAGAGTTCACAGAGAAATGAGAGTTTGAGAAGATTTTGGTATTATAAATCATCAATTAAGCATTTTCCTTTCTCTCTGCGTTCTCTGCGCCTCTGCGGTTCGTTAAAAATTAACTCAATCTAATTCATAAATAATTTCAACAACAAGGTAAAATATGGCTTTAATCACACAAAGAGTAGATGTACCGGTCATCGTCGATGAATCTAAATGTTTAGAAAAATGCGTGGCTTGCATTGAAGTTTGTCCCTTGGATGTATTAGCAAAAAATCCAGAAACGGGAAAAGCTTATATGAAATACGATGAATGTTGGTTTTGTCTACCTTGTGAAAAAGAATGCCCAACTAATGCAATTACCGTGCAAATTCCTTTTTTGTTGCGCTGAGGTTTCCCAATGAGTGCGGATACAGATTCGGAATTAAATCAATGGTTGGAAATGTTGCGATCGCCTGATGTCAGCGATCGGTTAGTGGCTGTCAAATCTTTACAACACTTGGGCGAAGATACCGCAGTTGAGGCCTTAATTACCGCCCTCGAAGATGAAAACACAGCAGTACAAAAAATCGCTGTCTCTGCACTTTGGGAAATTGCTAATCCTGCTGCTGTTCCGGCTTTACTAAAATGTCTCGCTTCTCCCGACGCAGAAATTCGTACTGAGGCGTTATCAGCTTTAGGGGAATTAGTGACTCCAGATCATTTGCTGTTACTGCTAGATGCTTTACATCAAAAAGATATTAATGTCAATCTTAACGTACTCATTTTGTTACGCAAGATTCATGATGTTCAATCTCTACCTGCGATATTGTCCTTTTTAGAATCAGAAAATAGCCAGCTGCGGGAAGCTGCTGTCACAACCGTTCGTTATTTAAATCAAGTGGAGATATGCCCGCCCGTTTTATCCTTAATGAAAGATGCTGATAATAACGTGCGTCGTGCAGCCACTTTAACATTAGGTCATTTAGCAGATAAAGAAGCAGTGGAATTACTCACTCAAGCATTGACTTTAGATGCTGATTGGCAAGTGCGAAGAAATGCCGCCAAATCTTTAGCAATTCACGCCGATAATCAAGCAATTCCAGCTTTAAAAGTTGCCCTGAAAGATGAAAATTGGCAAGTGCGAAAATTTGCCATTCAAGTATTACAAAAAACTCCAGATGCCAACTTGCTTCCTACATTAATTGAAGCCTTAACAGATGAATATTCTGATGTGCGAAAAGAAGCAGCGATCGCCCTGGGGAATTTAGGCAATGCCAATGCTGTAAATGCCCTCAAACAAGCACTAGATGACCCAGACCGGGATGTGTCCATTTACGCACAACGGGCAATTGACAAGATTCAACAACAGAAATGATTGCACTGGCATACACAAAATTATGGCGCACAATTCCATATCATTACATCAACAAATACAACCTTCTCCTGCCGATCCCCTAATCATTGGTCGTCAGCAACAAGTCGTGCAATTCCTCAAGCAAATCATCGAACCCAACCTGAAAAATGACATCGTTAGCTTAGGAATGGTGCGAAATCTGCGTATTGTTGATGACTACGTTTACCTACGCCTTTATATCGGTTCCCACCAACAGCAATTACAAACAGAAATTCAAAAAATATTATCCCAGTTATCTTGGTGCAAAAAAGCCTACATTCAACCTTGCACCATTCCAGGGGTAAAAACCACCTTAGCAATTTCCAGTGGCAAAGGGGGAGTTGGTAAATCTACAACCGCAGTTAATTTAGCCACCGCCTTGAGATTAGCTGGTGCTAAAGTTGGTTTACTAGATGCTGATGTCTACGGCCCAAACATTCCCCAAATGTTAGGACTAGGTAAATCAGAAGTTGAAATTATTGATACTCCCGAAGGCCAGAGATTTTTACCTTTGTCAGCTTACGGCATTAAAGTCATGTCTGTGGGACTGTTAGCAGAACCCAATCGTCCTTTAGCATGGCGCGGCCCAATCTTGCACAAAATTATTACCCAGTTTATTCACGAAGTCCAATGGGGAGAGCTAGATTATTTATTAATAGACCTTCCTCCCGGTACTGGCGATGCTCAAATCACCATTGTGCAAGAAAGTCCAATTTGTGGAGCAATTGTAGTAACAACTCCCCAACAAGTTGCCATTTCCGATGTCCGCCGCAGTGTTTATATGTTTCGCCAAGTGGGGGTTCCCGTTCTTGGTATTATCGAAAATATGAGCTATTTCATCAACAGTAATGGCGAACAAACATCGATTTTCGGTACTGGTGGCGGTCAAAAATTGGCAGATGAACTCAAAGCACCCCTTTTAGGAGAAATTCCCATCGATCCCCGCATTTGTAGTGGGGGGGATACAGGTAAACCCCTAACACTTGCTGACCCCAACTCCACAACCAGCCAAGCATTTGTCCAAATCGCCGCAGCCTTGGATACAACTTTTTTCTCCGTGTCAAACGTCCAAATGGTCTAACTTAACTAAATCAAATCAGTGACGCTGTAATCCGTGGCTAGCGTCAAAAAACTTACCCTCTTCTCCAAATTCCTCAATACATCAGTCCAAAAACTTTGCGTTCCTCTGCGTTTACCTTTGCCTTCCTCTGCGTTAAAAAATACATAACCCCGATACTAATACCAATTTGAAAAAAGAATGCGACACATAGACAAGACCCCTCCCCTTGCTAAGGGGAGGGTGCCGTCAGGCGGGTGGGGTATCTGTCGCAAACATTTTTTGAATCGGTATAACAGATTTGATACGAGAAGTTTTTTTCCTTAAGTCCTGACTTTATCTGTGCATTTCATGGTAACATCAATAATACACCGGTAAAACGACCAGTTTTTAGATATATGCAATAAATAGAATCAGCAGACAAGGGAGAAAAGGTAGACAAGGTAGATGCAGCAGAGGGGCAGGGACAGGGGAGAATAATAACTTCCCAGTCAACAGTCAACAGTCAACAGTCAACACTCCCCACTTCCTATTCCCAGGAAAAACTATGCCAGTGGAATTTATTGGATTAATTCGGACAAAACCTGTTTCAGAATTAAATAGTACAACAAGTACTCTCGGCGATGACATTATCGATGCGGCTTATGTTCGTGAATTTGCCAAAGCCCACGAACAAGCAGGCTTTGATAAAGTATTAATTGGCTATAGTTCTAGTAGCCCTGATGGTTTTACTGTAGCGAGTTTTGCCGCAGCTGCAACGGAGCGATTGGGCTTTTTGATTGCCCATAGACCAGGGTTTGTGGCACCAACTTTAGCAGCCCGCAAGGCGGCTACCCTTGACCATTTCACCAACGGTCGCATAGCAATACATATCATTACTGGTGGTAGCGATATCGATCAACAAAAAGACGGTGACTGGTTAGATCATGATAACCGCTACCGCCGCACTGATGAATATTTAGAAATTGTCCGTCGCACTTGGACGAGTGATACTCCCTTTGATTACGAAGGCGAATTCTACCGTGTCAAGGATGCTTTCTCTGCAATCAAGCCGCTACAAAAACCCCATATTCCCCTTTACTTTGGCGGTGCATCCACTCCAGCAGTGAAAGTGGGAGCAAAACACAGTAATGTTTATGCTTTGTGGGGTGAACCAATCGCCGCAGTGAAAGAACGCATCGCGGAAGTTCGCGCCGCTTTACCACCGGGTGGTTCCATTCGGTTTAGCGTCTCCCTGCGACCGATCCTTGGTGCTACAGAACAAGAAGCTTGGGAAAAGGCGCATAGTATTTTGGCGAGAATTCAAGAGTTGCGAGGAGGGGCGAAAATAGCTTCCACAGCTAGACCCCAGGCGGTGGGGTCGCAACGTCTGTTGGATTTTGCAGCCAAAAATGAGGTTTACGATAAACGCCTATGGACACCCATCGCCGCAGCCACAGGTGCAGCAGGTAACACCACAGCATTAGTGGGTACACCAGAACAAGTTGCAGAAGCTTTAGTTGATTACTACGATGCTGGGGTAACTACCTTGTTGATTCGGGGTTTCGATCCTTTGGAAGATGCGATCGCCTATGGTCGTGACGTAATTCCTTTAGTACGAAAACAAGTAGCACAACGAGACCAGCAAGCAGTGGCAGCTAAAAGTTGACCATTAGGTTAATACACTAAAATTGAAAATTTATAAATCCCTAGCCATACGCTCACCAAACTACCAAGATATTGTTAGTATTTGGTGAGTTTCTTTTATCCTCAAAAATAATGTAAATTTTCTCTAGTTATCAGGTAAATCAGAATGATTAGTGGAATTTTTGAAAATTGTGTTGGATCAAAGGATATTGAAGCTACTCTAAAATATTGGAATGAATTTGGTTATCGAGAGGTAAACAGAGGAGAATTTTCCGCAGAACAGGCAAAATTACTCTACGGTCATGCCTCAGATTTAACATCACTGCGATTACAAAATGGCAACTCATCAGCTCATGGATTAGTGCGGGTAATGTGTTGGAAACAACCGCGCAATCAAGGTTTGGGTGATACCTTGCCAGTGGTGGAGGGTAGCCGCTGGTTTGCTTCTTTGACTCAAGATATTTATGCCATCGCCGATGCTTTTGCCGACGATAAAGCCAACGGTGGAAAGTGGATTTATACTGAACCAGTGCGGGGAATTGAGTTTATTGGTAACGTAGGAACAGGATTATATAACCGCTTTATTGGTGTCCGAGAAATGTTTGTCATTGGCCAAGAAACGCGACAAGCATTTTTTCAGCGATATAACTACGATCGCCCTGGCTACGGTACTATTAATCGCGATTCTGGATTATTAGTTAGTGAAGGGACTCATTCAAGTTTCATTACTTCCGACCATAGCCTCACCTCATTTTACACAGAGGTTTTTGGACTCATACCATCAGAGAATAACCCCAAATTATCTGGTTATAAAAACCCCTCAACGAAGCAGATTTTAATGCTTGAAGAAGGGCAAGAATTTTATCTTTCAGTTTTTGCTTCCCCAAAGACCAACGTCGGAGTTTTTCAAGTTTATAGCCCACTTTATCCTACAAGCGATCGCCGCGAATACGCTCAACCAGGTTCCTTAGGCATAAGCCTTTTCACTTATCAAGTTGACAATATTGCAGCCTTTCATCAACGCGTCATCGCCAGCAACGCCACCAACGTTACACCAATCGTCCCCAACGAATTTAGCGAACCTTCCTTTGGATTAATTGCCCCAGATGGGATGTACTGGGTAATTGTTGGCTAGTGTGTTGACTGTTGACTGGGAACAAGAGAGCAGGGGAAAAGGTTAAAGGGAAAAGGGAAAAGGAATAAATTTAATGTTTCCCCTTTCCCCCTTACCCCTTTCCCTTTCCCC